>JAURXW010000364.1 GCA_030654205.1 Bacteriovorax sp. | reverse complement strand
AACAAATCGATCTTTCTGAATGGAAAAATGGTGTAAAAAAAGTAGATTCACGCATATTCTTTCAGTTAGTTTTAAAAGCAGAGGCCTTTCCTTATATCAAAAACATTAATCCGCTTGAGTTAAAAGCAAGACTTTTTGCTTACGTTGAAGAAAAAAGCAAAATTCACGTTATCAACGAAAGCGAAGAAGATCGAAATCTTAATAAATTGAAAGATTTTCTATTCCTAAATCGTTATACCAAAAAAGAAAAATTAAGCTCACTTGCCGACGCTCTTTCAAGCGCCTTGACGATAGAAAATCCGGAAGTAATGGCCAAAGCACTGGTCTCTCTAAATGAAGTTGGAGTTTTTGATAAAATTGGAGTTGGATTCCTTATTTCACTTTTACCTGAAGAAAAATTAAAAGAGCTGGTGTATTTAAAATTGGAAATGATTGGAAAAGATATTCGACCAATAAATGCAGAGATGGGATCACTAAATTATCGCGTGCTTTACGATGAACTTGCACAAGTCCAAAGTCGAATTTCAAATCGTGGTTATGATTTAAGAATAACTAATGAAGATAGAAATATGGAAGAAACTCAAGTGGATAAACTCAATAATTAGTAAGCAATGTTAAAAATAATCGCTAAAATCGACGACTACAGCATTTCTTAACAATATCTTTGACTTAGAGTTAAAATACTACCTATAATATAAATTATATGTAGTATTTTAACCTTTTTTCATGGAATGAAAAAATGCAGCAGTCGCCATTGATTAATCAATCACTAAATCTTGAAAATCTTGAGCTGATGGACGCCTACCTTCATAACCTTTCACGCTTAAACAAATCGGAACACACTATAAAAAACTATAGGGCCGATTTAATTAAATTTTTTAGCTGGATTCAACATCTCGAGAAAAGCAAAATTACTAAAACAAATGGTGAAATGATCGGTCGTTATAAAGAATTCCTTTCTACTGGTGGGCCAATTTATAGCGAAGTGATACGAAATCCTCATCTGGCCTTTATGCTTTGGTTCAAACTTATATTTACTAAAAAAACCCTTCGAATGCGCACTGAAAAATCTGTCCTTTTTTTTCAATCACCTATGAGCGTATCTTCAAGGCGCCGTCATTTATCAAGTCTGAAAAATTTTTTTCAATATCTCAAAGAGGTCAATGAAGACAGTTCTGAAAAATTTTCTAAAAACCCAGTCAAAAGCAAAATTCATGCAATTCAATTAAAAGATATCGACATAACTCCTACCAAAATGCTCTCGCGAGAAGAGTTTAAGTTAATCGAAGAGAAAACATTTCGAACTAAAGAAAAACTGATGCTTTATCTCCTTTACTACGGAGGTTTACGTTTAAGTGAGCTTTGTTATTTAAAAATTTCTAATTTCGATACCATAAGCAAAGTTATAACTTTTACACGAAAAGGTGGGTCAATTCACACATTGGTAATTCAAAAAGACGATTTAATTTTTAAAAATTTAGATTTTTATTTATCGCAAAATCAATTTATTTCAGATTTTTTATTCCAAAACAAAGTCGGGAAGGCCTATTCGTTAAAAACTTTCTATAATCAGATTATGAAAATTATTTTGCGTGCAGAAGTAACACCTGGAATTTCTCCACATAGTTTTAGAAAAGCTTGCGCCACTAATATTTATATAAAAACCAAAGATCTTCTTTACGTCAGAGATTATTTAAATCATGCTGACGCTAAAGTTACTCAAAGCTATATAGACAAAGGCACACTTAGTAAAAATAGTAAAAGACTGCATTAGTAATTATAAGGATTTTCGTTATGCTTTATTTAATTCGTGTATTTATTGCAACTCTCTGGGTTGTCTTCTCTTGTTTAATCGGAATTTTGGTAGGACTTATTCGACCATTTAATCCAAGAAATACTAAAATTTCAGCAAGCCTAATTGGATGGGGTCGCCATTTATTAGGAATAGAAATTGAACTTAGAAATAAAGAAATTCTTGATCCGAACAGGCCCTGTGTTTTTATCAGCAATCATCAGGACAATCTCGATATTTTCCCTGGGGGATTCACGTTACCTGAAAAAACAGTCACTATCGGAAAAAAATCAATTATTTTTATCCCTTTTTTTGGTCAATTTTTTTGGCTTTCAGGAAATATTTTAATTGATCGCAAAAATAAAAAAAAGGCCTTCGAAGCTATGGATGTAGCGGCTAACGCTATTAAAGAGAAAAAAATTTCAGTTTGGATTATGCCTGAAGGAACTCGCTCAAGAGGTCGTGGACTTTTGCCATTTAAAAAAGGCCCATTTATTACAGCGATCAAAGCACAGGTTCCTATAGTTCCAATTGCCATTAGTACCTACACCTCAAATTTAAAAATTGGAAAATGGAAGGCCGGAAAAATTTTAATACAAGTCTTACCTCCAATTTCAACAATTGGCTTAACTCCAACAGATGCCAACGCAATTAAGGATCAAGCCTATGAACTTATGAAAAAAACTATTTTTGAATTAGATAGTGAAATTGCATCTAACCTAAAAAAATCAATATGAGTAAACGAAGATCAACTCATGGAAAGCGATGTCCTCGTTGTCGAATCAATATTGGTTTGTGTTTTTGTAATCAAATTGTTGAGCATATTACAAATACGAGAATATCCATAATAATGCATCATAGAGAAGAACACTTAACATCCAACACTGCTAAATTAGCAACTATGACTTTAAGTAACGCTACAATTTATCCAAGAGGATTACCAGAGGCCCCTTTTTCATTGAGTCTTCTTAATCTTGAACCAAATGTTCTTCCTATTTATCTTTTTCCAGATGATGGTGCAGTGGTGCTTGATCAACATTTTTTGGACACTCATCCAGGGCCATATCATCTCATTGTTCCAGATGGTACCTGGAGCCAAACAATGAAGGTAAGAAGAAGAGAGCCGGGGCTTTCAGAAATTTTATGTGTAAAATTATCTGACGAAATAAAAGGTGAATATAAACTTAGACGTGGAGTTAGAGAAGATGGTGTTTGTACTTTTGAGGCCATTGCTTATGCTTTGGAAATTTTAGAAAATAAAGAAGTGGCCGATGATTTATTAAGACAATTTAGAATTATGAACAATCGAGTGGCAAAAAGTAGATCTGCCTTTGATAACTAATCTACTTTTTGCTAGATATTAAAACTATTTAACTGATTCTATTTCACAATTTGAGCGGTATAAAAAATTATCCACTGAGAAAACTTGGGAAGCAATTTCTACATTAAAATCTAATAATAAATTTAGAGATTTTATATAATTATTTTTAGATGTTAAGTTCAATTGATCAAAAGCATTTTTAGAAAATTGTCCTGCTTCAAAATGTTGATGAGATCCTTGAACTTTAATTTCTTCAAAAATTTGCACAGAACCTGGAGCCTGAGCTTTTTCAACTTGAAGAGAAATAATACCTTCAACAGCATTTTGCTCATCAACGGCCACAATTCCAAACGCATCAAATTTATGAATCCCTGAAATTTCTGCTGATTTACAGTGAAAAGTAATAATAGAAGCAAAACTTCCCAAAGGGAAAACGATCAAAATGAAAACTAATAATCTCTT
>JAURXW010000374.1 GCA_030654205.1 Bacteriovorax sp. | reverse complement strand
AATATTTTCTTTGTTATTTTTTAGAAAAGAATTGATCGGAGAAGCTACGGTGGCTGCCCATACAGGACTTCCCACAATGACAATATCGTAATCTGTCAATTGGTGATGGAGTCCGTTAATTTTCGGCTCTTTTTTAAATATCGAATGAAGTAATGCTCGTTGATATCCTAAAAAACCAGTATAGGAGACAGATGTTTTAATTTCTTCGAGATCGGCCATAAGATTTTGAGAAATCTCATTAGCTAATTTTTTTGTATAACCAGAGTTTGAGAAGTAGAGTACTAATATTTTTCCTTTATTCATAATTTTCTCCATTTATTAGGGCCAAGAAATATTCAAAGATTGACATGAAATAATAAAAATTAATAATATGAAAAAATTATAACGAGGATTTAACGAATGAAGTTTTTGCACACAATGTTACGAGTAAAAGATTTAGATCGAGCACTTAATTTTTTTATTAACAAATTAGGTTTAATTGAAATTCGAAGAGTTGATAATTCAGCAGGAAAATTTACCTTAATTTTTTTGGCCACAGCTCCCGGTGAAGCTGAGATAGAGTTAACCTATAACTGGGATTCAACAGAGGAATACACAAGTGGGCGCAACTTTGGTCACCTGGCATTTCAAGTCGATAATATTTATGAGACCTGTGAACGCTTAATGGAGTCTGGAGTGATTATTAATCGTCCACCCCGGGATGGATATATGGCATTTATAAAATCACCAGATAACCAATCAATAGAGTTATTGCAAGCCGGAGATGCCTTGATAGTAAAGGCCCCTTGGAATGAAATGGAAAATATCGGAAGCTGGTAATTTATTACTTTTTCTTATTGGTGCGGTGGCCAGGTTTTGCTAAAATTTCGAGATAGAAAGTTTCCTTATTCTCTAAGTTAATACTATCTATTTTTTTATTTATTTCTGAGACGTGAATAACTGCGGCAGTATCTAAGTTATCTCCCATTTTCACATCGAAATCCCAAAAATCAACATTGGCAGGAACAGCTTTTCTCTGTTCACGTGTAATATATTTTTTAATCTCATGTTTTACTGAATCAGTTTGTCTTTCTGGTGTTTTATTGGGAGCTGTTAAGTTGAAGCTTTTTTTCATATATTCCTAATTCATTTAATTTTAATAGATCCTTTAGTATGTAAAAAGCCTTATTTGTGCAAGTACTATTGAAAGACTTACATGCTTTAGTTCAAGGACGTTTAAAATATGTTATAGAGGTAGATATAATTAACAATATACAATCGGTATTTAACTATGAAATCTCTTATAAATTTTGAAGAATTGGGTCTTTCTGAACAAATACTTCTCTCACTTACACGATCTGGCTTTATTGATCCGACTCCCATTCAACTTAAATCAATTCCGCTTATATTTGATGGTTCAGATTTACTCATAGAGGCCCAGACTGGATCTGGCAAAACTGCTTGTTTTGCGCTACCTATCCTACAACAATTAAGTGAAATAAAGAGTAGTGACGGTGTTAAATCCGTTAAAGCATTAATTCTAACTCCGACCCGAGAGCTTGCTCTACAAGTCACTGGTGCCATATATCGATTTGGTGAATTTCTAACTAATAAAGTTTCAGTTTTAACAATTATTGGGGGAGAGAGTATCGCTGGACAAACTCTTGGCTTGAGCAATGGGGCAGATATAGTCGTTGCAACTCCCGGACGCTTACTTGATTTAATTTCTCAAAATGTTCTTAATCTTGAAAATATTCAATTTCTTGTCTTGGATGAAGCTGATAAAATTTTAGATCTAGGGTTTGCAGCAGAGCTTGATTTAGTCTTAAAAACTATTTCACAAAAAAGACAAAATTTATTTTTTTCTGCAACTTATCCAGAGAAAGTTTTGGATATCGTAAAAAGAATTTCTCTAAATCCAATTCATATAAAAATTGATGACGTCACTCCAACGGTTGAAAATATTTTTCAAAGAGTTATTCAAGTCAACAGAGACAATCGAGGAGTGCTTCTTCGGCATCTTATAAAAGAAGAAAAATGGAAAAATGCTTTAGTGTTTGTTTCTAGTAAGGTCGCGGCCCATAACCTAAGCGAAAAATTAAAAAAATATGGAATCAATGCGTCTTCAATTCATGGGGACCTAAGTCAACCGGAAAGAAATAAGGCCCTCTCGGATTTTAAAGATAGAAAAATTGATTTTCTTGTGGCCACTGATGTTGCCGCTCGTGGAATTGATATTAGTAAATTAGCTCTTGTTATTAATTTTGATCTTCCACGTTCACCCGCGGATTATATTCATAGAATTGGAAGAACAGGACGAGCAGGTGAGCTCGGCTTGGCCGTTAGTTTTATCGGACATGAAGACCTAGACCATTTTCATTTAATAGAAAAAAGGGCACAAATTAATTTGCAACGTGAAGAAATAATTGGATATGAATTAACCGGTATTGCTCCGGTTAAATTACAGGGAATTGCCGGAATAAAAGGGAAAAGAAAAAATAAAAAAGAGAAAGCCCGAGATTTAATTTTGACAAAAAACATTAATTAATTCTAATGATTTTTCATTTTTCCAAAAATATGATCCAGTGACTTTTTTAATTTTAAAGTTGCTCCATCAAGCGCCAATGCTAAATTATTCGCCTGGTGGCTTGTTACTACAGGATTAAGACCTCTCAATCTTACTTCTATTAGGCAGCGCTTATCATCAAAGCCTATTTTTTCCGCATTAGTGTCGCTGAAATGCACTTCAACTTTAGAAATGTATTTTTGAAAATGCTCAAGAGAGTCTTCTAAAGCATCTCTAAAATTTTCAGTTTCTAGTTTATATTCATGAGAACTTTTAACGGTGTGATCTGTGTTGATTTGTATTTGCATTATATCCTCTTTAACTAATTTGCCCCATCTTTTAGCACTAAAGTAAGTTACGCAATTTTTATGCCGTTAAACTTTGGCTTAAAAATTGCTCCGATATAAATGAGTAATGGTTTTAATAGAGGAGAGTCAAGATGTTGGTAAAAGAATTAATGAAGCAGCATCCAGAATATTGTAATTTGGAAACAAGAGTTCCTGATTTATTATATATTTTTAAAAAATATAACTTTAAAGAAGTTGTGATTGTTGATTCTGATCACCATCCTATTGGAATGGTAAACAAGGAAGCTGTGTCAGATAAAGTATTGCATGACATACCCCATCCCTTTGACGTAAAAGCAAAAAGCTTGATGTCTAATATTATGGCAACTGTAAAAAAAGAGACTTCCGCAAAAGAATGTTTTGAAATAATGCAACGAAATCATCTTAATGTTATTCCTGTTACAAGTGAGCAAGGTGAGTGTATTGGTGTTGTTGAAAAAGAGGATATAACTGACGAAATGCTTCAATAATATTAATTATTATTGTAAAGAGTGCTAAGAAAGTTATATAACTTAAATTGTTATGTATAAACTTCGCCTATATCAGCAAGCTTCAGTTGAAGCTACCATTGTACACTTTCGCCAATCTAAGTCTCCGGCAGTGATTGTACTTCCGACCGGGGCCGGGAAAAGTTTAGTGATTGCTGAGCTTGCTCGTCTGGCCCAGGGCCGCGTTTTAATCCTGGCGCACGTAAAAGAGCTGGTGGAACAAAATCATCAAAAATACCTAAGTTTTGGGCTTCAAGCAGGAATTTATTCTGCTGGCCTCAATCGTAAAGATTTCGATCAAAAAGTTATTTTCGGTAGTATCCAGTCAATAGCAAGAGCACCAGAAGAATTTTTTGGAAGTTTTTCTCTACTCATTATTGATGAATGTCATCGCGTATCGCTTGTGGGCGAAACCCAATATTTTCAGGTTATCAATAAACTCCGAGAAGTAAATTCAAATTTATGCATCTTAGGTCTCACTGCGACTCCTTATCGTCTTGGATTAGGATGGATTTATCAATATCATCAGCAAAAAAAACTTTTAAAAAGCAAGGAAGAAAGATTTTTTGAAAAATGTATTTATGAACTCTCACTTAGTTATATGATTAGAAATAAATTTCTAACTCCTCCAATAAAAATAGATTCGCCAGTTGCTTGTTACGATTTTCAGAGCCTAAAATTGAATGGTCAGCGTTTTGTATTAAGTGAAATTGAAGGTATTTTAAAAGATCAAAAAAGAATAACTCCAGTCATTATTAAAAATATTGTTGATATGGCCCAAGATCGATTAGGGGTTATGATTTTTACCAGCTCTGTAAAACATGCTGAAGAAATTCTTCGCAGTCTTCCGCCATTTGTTTCGGCAATGGTCATAGGTGATACAGAAGGAGGTGAGCGAGATGAAATTATTGAAGCATTTAAAATTCAAAAATTAAAATATTTAGTAAATGTTTCAGTATTGACAACAGGTTTTGATGCTCCCCATGTGGATGTTATTGCCATTTTGCGCCCAACTGAATCAATAAGTCTTTATCAGCAAATTGTGGGGCGAGGGCTTAGGCTTAGTGAAGGAAAAAAAGACTGTCTAATCCTAGACTATACGGGGCAAGGTCACAATATTTTTTCTCCTGAAGTTGATGATGACAAACCAACATCCAATTCGGTTGTGGTTGAGATTACATGTCCTTCATGTGGACTTATAAATGATTTTTGGGGTCTTCTTGATGATGATGGCGAATTGATGGAACACTTTGGAAGAAAGTGCCAAGGAGCTTATGAAGACCCTGTGAGTTTTGCATTAAAAGAATGTGGATATCGCTTTCGCTTTAAACGTTGTGATCAGTGCGGGCATGAAAATGATATTGCAGCTAGATCTTGTCAAAAATGTGAACATCTTCTAGTAGATAATGATAAAAAATTAAAAGAGGCAATGTCACTGAAAGATGCTCATGTCATGAGAGTTGAAACAATGACAATTAAATTAGGTAAGGATAAAAAAGGTAATGAAAGAATAGAAGTTAGCTATTACGATGTTGATGCTGAGAGTTTAAATGAATATTTTTATTTAAATTCATCGGAGAGCCTGCAAGCTTTTTATTTTAATTTTACCCGCATGCATAAAAGAATTCCTGAAAGAAATATAATTATTGGGAGTGCTGAGGACGTTATCAAAAATAGAGATTGTTTTAGAATCCCAATGTTTGTAATTGCACGTAAGCAATCTTATTTTTGGGAAATCCGAGAGAAAATATTCAACTGATCTCAATTTATCCTGCTATAATATCTACCAACGACTGGAGAAAATATGAACAAGAATTCTATTAGTGATACAGATAACAAAAAAATTCAAAATAAAATAGTGGAAGTTCAAAAAAAATTTGATAATCAACATTTTCTTTCCAATTATATATTAGAAACTCTTGGAAGTTTTGCTTTTCGTTATTTGGATGAACCTTTTACATTTGAATCTGTTTCCAAAGATGTTTTAAGAGTTCTCACCGTTGAAAAAGGAATTAAAGAGGCCATTAAAATAAAAAATAGTGAACTTAGAAATGGGATTAGTGAGTTAGTTAAAAGAGTCAGCAAAGAACAGGGTCCTACTATTTTGAGGGAAATTAAAATTATCACCGATCGTTCTTCTCGAGCGCTTGGAAAGTGTGAAGTTTTTGCTAGAATAAGTTTTGGTCATCCTGAGCATGATTTTGCAACAGGAACATTTATAGAAAAGATGGAATCTTTTAATTTTGATGATGAAATACATTTTCGAAATATTTTAGCCAAACACCTAGAAGTTGTGTGTGAGCTTTTTTAGATACTGAACGACGTCTTAATAAGCTCTATAATTTTTTCCATATTAGGTGGCTTTATAAACATATCGAGGGCACCTTTGGAAATTGCCTCTTCTCTCGTAATGTCTGCTTGTCCACTCACTAATATAATAAACGGAAGAATTGGATCAAGTTTTCTTAATTCATCTATTAAAAAAACACCATCACCATCAGGCATACGAACATCACTAATAATAAATTTTATTTTTTTATTACTTTTAATAATTGCTAAAGCTTCACGGCCACTTTTTGCTTCAATCGCATTTAAACCTTCTATCTCAAGAAAGGTACAAATGGCCTCTCTAACACCTATTTCATCATCAACTACTAATATTAAATTTTCCATAAAATTCCTTAAAGTGGGAGTTTGATTGTAAAGCAAGTATTGGGAAATGAATCGTCATAATAAATTTCGCCATTATGATTTTTAATAATTCCGTAAACAAGACTAAGACCTAGGCCAGTTCCTTTCCCAATTTCTTTAGTTGTAAAAAAAGGCTGGAATATTTTTTCACGAATATCTTGTGATATACCATGACCTGAGTCAATAAAGTGAATATAAAACCATTTATCATCTTTTCGTGCTTCTATTCTAATCCATTTGATATCTAAATGTCGAATTGCATCGAAAGCATTGTTAAATAAATTTAAAAATACTTGGGAAAGCTGAACTTGATAGCAATTTAATTTAGTCTCAAATATTGGAGCGCTTGTATCACAGTGAATCTCGATTAAATAATTTTTAAATCTTTCTTCGCATAACGAAATAACATCAAGTAAAATATTTTTCAATGGAACTTTTTCCATTTTTTCATTAGAGGCATCTCTAGAGATGTTTTTCAAACCATTTATAATAATTCCAATTCGCTCTACTGTTTTAATAATATTACTTGAAGATTTGAGAAATACTTCAGTATTTGTAATTCCCTTTTCAATCATTTTTTCCATAATTTTGGAGTTAGTATAAATGATAGTTAATGGATTATTTATTTCGTGAGCAATTCCGCCTGCCATTTCACCAAGGGCTGCCATTTTTGCGCTGGTAATCGCCGCCATTTGCTGCATTTCAATTTTCTTTTGTTGTTCAGATATTTTTTGCTCTTTTTCTTTATTTAAATTACTGATCTGTAAAATCATTTTGTTAATTGCATTTTGAAGAATATCAATTTCGTCGCGAGTGGAGCTATTTCTTATTATCTTTAGATAGTTCGTCTCCGTTGATTTAGGTTCAAAGGTTCTTAGGAAATCAATAATTTGTTCAATGTTTATATTGATATAATAATTAATGACTAAAATGATTAAAAAAGAAAGCAAAAGTGTTTTAATTATTTCACCAGCAATAAGCGGGATTTGTCGATTATAAATTTCATTACGTATGTTTTGTGTTGTCGCCACAATTTCTACTGAGCCAATAAATTCTCTACTGGGATCTAGGTGGTAAAGTGGGTACTTGTAAACGCGCAAGTTATTT
>JAURXW010000373.1 GCA_030654205.1 Bacteriovorax sp. | reverse complement strand
ATGGTGGAGGTGGTGGGAATCGAACCCACGTCCAAAGAATCATCTGTAAAGCGGACTACGTGTGTAGCTTTGAATTATTGTCTCAAAGCGAAGACTATCCCTGCTTGTCTTCAGAGAACAGCCCAGTGATTTTTAACGTTGGCTTCCCGGCGACTCAACGATTGAAGTTTTACATGCTCCAACACCATATTTGTCACACACTTTGTTATCGGCTGTAACCACCTCAACGAACGGGCTTAATTAAATTAAGCGGCCATTGCGTATGAAAAATCGTTAGATTCTACATTTATGTTTTGATCGACTTTTTACCAGGACCATGCCGATCAACCTGGACACGCCCATAAAACTTCAGTACTCCCTGTCGAAACCGGTGCACCCCCATTTATAGAGAATTCTATTGTAGCATTATATGGGGGGGACGTCAGTTCTTTTTATTTTAATAGTGCGAGTGGTCTTTCATCGTTAAAACATATCGGTTGCTATCGTGAAATCAACTTGATTTACGTTTTTCCCGTTGGGGTGTGCCACAGTTGAGAAAATTAAATCGATATTTATTGGAACAAAATAAAAGAGATTCATTTTTAATCTAGGGCCAATAAAAAATGCGTTGAGCATTTTGTCTTTGAGAAGTGATCCATCTAAGTAAATGCGGTTGGCGTATAATGAATCGTGGCCGAGTAGAAGATGGGCCTCTTTAAAAAAGAAAGGGACAAAGTTTTTGCCGCGGTAAATATTCCAGAAATTATAATCGAAGGTTAGGCGTGCTGAGAAAAGTTCATTTCCGTAAGCATTTCCGTAAGGGACGCCGTAAAATTCGTGCACGCGTGTTTTGGTGTAATCAGAAATTCCTCCACCATAAACCACTCCGCGGTAAAAATCTGATTTGTATAATTTAGAATAACTTCCCTTAACAAATCCCATTAGATCTTGTTTTAATCTCATCCCAGCTTCGGCCACTGTTTGGGTGTAAATATAGCCTTCTCCGATATTGGCGCGATTGACCTGAAGGCTTGCTCCTCCAATGAAATATTGGAAAAACTCATCATAAGTAAGTGCTTGGTAACTTATATTTTGGCTTGTTCCCATGTTTTTAACATTGCGGTTGGAAATAAAATCTTCAGTCGTTTGAGTTCCGGCAAAAAAACCTGGAGTGTAAATCCATTGTTTGAATAAAAAATTATATTTTGTTTTGAATTTTAATTCGCGACTTAAATTAATAACTGGGCTGAAATCAGTTTTGGAATAATCTTGATCGGCATAGGCCGAAACAAACCACTGGTCACTTACTTTAATCATCTTGTGAGTGTAATCAAGAGTTCCACCAATTCGGCTTACACTTGGATAAAGAAAAACAGTGGCCGCTAAAGAATGAATTTCCATTGGATCGACAAAATCTGTCATAGCGCCAATGCTGCTTAAATTATCTGAGCTTCCAAAGGCCAAAAACCAATAATGAGGAATTAAATGATCAAGACGAGGATATGCTTCGGCCTTATCAGATGCGTATGAATTAGTGGGTTCTGGAAGAGTTTTAAACTCAGGAGTTTCAATTATTTTAGTTTGCGATTTATCTTTTTTAAAATATTTATCTGTTTCAGCGGGAGTCATCTCTATTGATTTTAATTGATTCTCAAGTACTAGAGAGCGCTCTTCATTAAAATTGGCAAAAGTTATGCGATTAAGTAAATTATTTGGCAGAGAACTTATTTGAATTTTTTTGTCGTATTCAAGTAATTTCAATTCGCCATCTTCTCTTATGACCAAGTAATTTTCGCTGATCACTGGCATATCAAAAGCTTTTTTACTTTTATAAATAACATTTAATCGCTGGACTCTAAAATCACTTAAAACTAATGAAGACTCTCCATTAGCATCATTAAACTTTAATAATAATTGTTCATCGAGTTTTTTCACAAAACTGATATTATAATTGCTGGGAAATGTTCTCAGTAAATCGCCATCGCGTTGAGCTTGCCAATGATTTTCCCAGTAACTAAAAGTCAAATAACTCTCGCCTCCTAAAGGCACGACATAGCTTGGGTCGCGGGGAAATTTGAGAGTTTGTTCAATTAAAAGTGTTTCAGGATTTATTAATTTCCAAACTTTATTATGAGTTCGGTATTGAGCATTATCATTAAATGAAACTAATAATAATCGATTTTCGCTGTCAATATCAACCATAGAGGAAACATCTGAAATAGGCGCGGTAAATTGAGCTGAAAAACTAATATTATCTTTAAGATCATAAACCACTAAAGCTTCGCGCTCTTTTTGGCGTTCAACTTTAAAAACTTTTTCTCCATCTAAGACATGGCCTTTTTGAAAATCATCGTCACCGAATACATTTCCTACATTAGCACCCCAGAATTTTTTTTCTGGTGTCTGGGGAGCTTCATTAGTGATAAATTCTTCATGAAATTTTTTAAATAAATCCTGCGCTTTTTCCCCCGCACAAGCTTCAAAGGCATTATTTAAGAAAAAAGGAATTGCAGCTGAATTCATTTCAACTAAACATTTTATGGTCTTGGGCTTTTTATTTTCTAGATACTCAAGAAAATGAGCACCGGCCCAATAGGCCAGCTGACCATTGGGAAAAACACCTGGGGTGTCGAGGCAATCTATAGTTTTACAAAATTTGTCTTTTTTAAATTGAATAAGGAGATCTTTATTAAAAAGAGAATTATTTAATCTCCCCCCATTAATCAAATGCGACTCTCCCCAAACGGCAATTCCTTCGGTGAACCAACGGGGAACAATACCCGCAGGAATCTTGGCAATTGTTCCAAAGATTTGTCTTCCAGTATTTAAATAATCGCGGGTTTGATCTAAATGAGTAATATGGACAAATTCATGTAAGACCAGGCCTTGGAGCCAATTCTCCATCGCAATCAAATGTTCAAGATTATTTGCCGGAAAATTATAAAGGTTAATAATATTTGTTGGAAAAGTACGCGCATTCCCATTTGTCAAACGCATATAAGGGTCAATATTAAAATGGACAACATCATAAGGAACGTATTCGAAGTAGTTGATAACCTTAATTAAATCCTCTTTTACGATCCGCTCCACACGCAAGGCCAATGCCAAATCTTTCTCGCTGTAATGAATTTCTCCAAAAAAGGTTCCATAATTGGTGGGCATCGAAACATTGATAGTTTTCAAGACTTCTGCCGAAAGTGGAGAGGAGAACAGGTTCACTAAAAAAAATAGAGCTAAAACGATACTCTTGTTGGCCATTTTTTTCTTCCTAATATGTTGTATAATTGGCATAATCATATCTATTCTTTTTAGACTTTGAAACGTTTTTAATATTACACCACGTAAAGGGAGCTTCCATGAAATTTAAATCAATTGCGCTTTTAAGCCTACTGGCCACTGTTCTTACTCTTTCATCTTGCGCAAATATCAAAAAGAAAACTACTGACGGAACAGCTGACACATCTTCAGATACTGGTTCAATGAAAGACGGAAAAAATGACGGAATGTCTCTGGAACTTAACGGTGACTCTGATTCAAATAAAGCTGGTGCTTTAAAAACTGTTTACTTTGATTTCAATTCTGCTGGTCTTTCAGCTGATACAAAAGAAACACTAAACAATAATGCTCAATTTTTAAAATCTAACCCAAATGTAAAAATTCAAGTTGAAGGTCACACTGACGAACGCGGTGGAGTTCAATTTAACTTAAGCCTTGGCGAAAAAAGAGCAAAAACTGTTCGTGAATACTTAGTTGGTTTAGGAGTTCAAGTAGCTCGTATCGCTACAATATCTCTTGGAAAAGAAAAACCAGTATCTTTTGGTCACGATGAAGAATCTTGGTCAAAAAACAGAAGAGCTAATTTTGTTGTAACAACAAAATAATTGGTTTGATGATTAAAAACTTATTTCTAATTTTTCTTGTTCTCTTGATTTCGGCGTGTGGTTTAACTACCACACGCCCCAAATACGAAATGTCGATGGCCCAAGTCGCTTTTATGGCCGCCAAAGAAGCTAAAGCTGATGTCAAATCTCCCGGTCTCTATCGCAAAGCCGAGTATTATTATCTAAAGGCCAAATCCTCTTACAAGCGAAAATACTTCAATAAGGCCAAGCAATACGCTCTGTTGTCTAAAAAGTATTCTGAACGCGCAGAATATGTTGCCATACGGAAGCAGACATTAGAAAATTTATAAGTATTAACTCTTATTCAGAGGTAGCTTATGAAACGTCTTCAACTTCTAACTGTTTTGTCATTTCTAGTGGCGCTCTCGGCTTGTAAAACCCAAGAAGATATCCGTCGTGAAAAAACTGTCGAAAACTTAAATGAACAAGTGGCCCAAACTCAAAAAAATAGTGCTAACGCCAACTCACGTTTTGTGTCTTTTGAAGAAGAATTAGCTAAATTATCTGGCAAGCTCGAAGAGAGCACTCATAACAAACAACAAGAAGTTAAAGATGTGGCCCTTTTAAAAGAGCGCCTAAATTCTATTGAAGAAACAAATAAAAAACAAACTGAATATATGAAAGCACTTAATGAAAAACTTCAAGAGCAAAGTAAATATATTGAACAAGTCATAGCATCTTTGAGTTCATTGAATGAACAAAAAGATCAGGTAAAAAAAAAAGAGGCAAAAGAAAATAACGATTCGCCGAGCGAAGTAGCGAGCATTAAAAATGCCGTTGCAAAATACAAGGCACACGATACCGAAGATTCTAAAGATATGTTTCTTACTCTTTTAGAAAATAAAAAAATTAAAAAGAAAGATAAAGAATCTGCCTTTTACTACCTTGGCATGATTGAATACAAAGAAAAAAATTATGAAGAGGCCAAAGTTTATTTTTCAAAACTTTTCTCTGAAAATCCAGATTCTACTTTTGCCGCTTCAACGCTGCTTAATTTAGCAAAATCATTTGTACAATTAAAATCAAAAGATGAAGCAGTACAATCTCTTGATGAATTGATTGCCCGTTACCCAAAAAGTAAAGAGGCCCAAGAAGCGGCAAAGCTTAAAGCTAAAATTTAAGGAATTGAATGAAAAAATACTTACTACCACTGCTCTTGGTTCTGACGTCGTGTTCATACTTTATTTCTAAAATCGACCAAGAAGCAGTCAATGCTAAGTCCATGAAAAAATCAAACAATCCCCAAAACCTGGCGATTGTATTTTCTCATAATATAAGTGGAGAAACTCATCCATGTGGATGTAGAAATTTTCCTTTAGGTGGCCTGCCACAAGTCGCGGGACTCTTTGCCAATCTTTCTAAAACTTCAGAAGTTTTCTATGTAGATACTGGTGATACTTTTTTTCCTTCGTCTGTAATACCAACTAGTATGAAAGATTCATTATCTTTTGCTGCTAATAATCTGGCCTTAGGGCTCGATCAATTAGGTCTTAAGTATTTTGTCCCAGGAGATCAAGATTTTGCACTTGGTTTAGATTTTTTAAAAAATCTCGCCAACACTCGAAATTTTGAATTTTTAATTTCGAATCTAGCTGATGAATCAATTATTAAGCATAAACGTTTTGCCATAATCGAAAGAAATCACTCGAAAATTTTCTTAATCGGTTTTGTGGCCCCAGATGTTTTTAATGATAAAACCAGCGAGCTCTTTACAGATATCCCTGCTACTTTGCCAAAAGTAATCGAAGAAATAAAAGCTCAAGGCTATCAAGCAACAAATCCCAACCATCGTTTAGTAGTTCTCTCTCATGCGGGATTTGATCCAGACGATGCTTTGGCGATAAAATTTCCTTTTATTGATTGGATCATTGGGGCCCACTCTCAAAGTTTCTTGCGTTTTTCTCGTGATGAAGGAAATGTAAAAATTGTTCAGACTCTTTCAAAAAATCATTATGTGGGAAATATTAATATCGATACTAATGCACAAAAGGCCAGCGATACTTATGTATTACACGAAATTCGAGATGAATTAGAAAAAAATCTATCTCCCAATCCTTTTAGACATTTTGTAGATGACCACAAGGCCCGAATGAATGAAATTCAACTCCAAGAACAATCACATATGGGAATGGATAACTCTCCTACTGCTCAACTCAAAAGATTTAAGACGGCCAGCTCTTGTATTGAATGTCACAAAGTTCAAGGTGAGTTTTGGCAAGGTACTCCTCACTCGATTGCCTATACAACTTTAATGAATACTCATGAGCAAAATAATCTTCAATGTATAAAATGCCATTCTCTAGGTTTGGGTGATCCAAAAGGTTTTACTGCCGCTAAAAATATGGTGAGCTTCAAGGATAGACCTATTATTGATTATTGGAATAAAGTTCATGCAATGAGCTCTGAAGTGGCCTCTGTGCGTAAGCTTGAAAGTAAGGAAATTCGCGCTATTTCAAAAAAATGGTTTGAGTTTGATAAAAAATCTGGCGTAAAAAATAACTTCGCCAATGTTCAGTGTTTAAATTGTCACAATACTCATGATGAGCATCCTTTCAATCCTGATATGCCCATTACTGCTGAAACAAAAACAGCTCAAATCAAAAACAAATGCTTGGCCTGCCACACTGCTGATCAATCACCTGAGTGGTATGGAAAAGATTCAAAAACAATTAATGAGAAATTTGTAGCAGTGAAATTTAAAAAGATGAGCTGCCCTTTATCGTCTCAATGAGTTTGATAAATTTTTCTCGGTAAAGCCCCTTCTGGACAAAAAAGACATCGCCATGAGATCCATCTTCTATTTTCCAAAAATTCTTTTTGGTTGAAGGAGCGGTGTTAAAAATTACTTCACCAAATTTAAACGGAATAACAGGATCATGGAGAGCATGAATAACAAGCAAAGGCATTGTTAGATGGCTAAGTTTTTTATCGGCAGTATACTCTGAAGAAATAAGCCACCATAAAAGTCCATGGGTCTTTGCACTCGCTACATCCTGAGGAGACCTAAAGGTTGAATCTAGTACCAAAAGCGAAATTTCATTTTGCCATGCCACTTCTTCAAGGGATCTCATGGCAATTGCTCCACCTAAACTCTGAGTATAAATAATCAATCTTTTGTAATGGCCATCTTTATATTTATCATAGGCCAATTGTAAAAACTTAAGTCCGTCTTCCACTACTCCTTTTGGATAAGGAGATCCTTCACTTAGGCCGTAACCTCTATAATCAAAAATAAGTACGTCTGTTTTATGATCGAGCATCCATGTTAAATTCAGTGCATGTGATGATAAATTTTGAGCATTACCATGAAATACTAAAACTAAATTTTCAGGATTAGGTGTTTTA
>JAURXW010000368.1 GCA_030654205.1 Bacteriovorax sp. | reverse complement strand
GAATCAGGCGAAAGACACAGAGGCCATGTGGATATCGAACTTTTTGATGAATTTGAAAAAAAACTAAAAGAAGATGTTGTTCTTCCACTCAATGTTGGCGAACGAGTTTTTAGAATTAACACTACTGATTTTAATAGTGTTAATTATAAGTCTTTAAAAGATGATTTAATGTCTTTGATTTCATTGAAGCAGTTTTGAATCATCAGTAAATTATGCCTTTCAAAACTAAAAAAAGGCCCAAAAACAATATTGTTTTTATGGGGCCTTTTTTTAATTCTCGTAAATGTTTTACCGTAAGTTATTTAGTCGCAATTTCTCTAGTATAATTTTTTTAACTTTAATAAAAGTTTTCTAGATACTATTTATAAACTAATAACTTATTCCAAATTTTATTTTAGGCGCGACGCCTTTCTTCGAGTTCACTAACTTTTATACCATCGTGCATGTTCGCTCTAAATGTCATTGGTTTGACTCCTTTAGTGTTAACTCTTAAGAGGATTTGTTCACCGGTGATGACAATATATATCGAAAACTAATTACGGTTTAACTTTTTTTAAATTATTATTTCGAAAATCTTGAACTATTTGAAAATTGGTTAAAAATATTTAATGGTTTTAATAAAATTTTTGTAACTAGCTATTTCATCATGAGCAAGAATTCTTTATTTTTTCACTAGATTTTATGAAAAAGTGCCGAGAAATATTGCCTCATGGTTAAATTGTTAAAATTTAAGGGGCGCATTTTTATATATCTATCTAATTTATAAAGTATAATATCAAGATGAGCTCACCACCACCAATAACCACCAAAGCCAACCGGCAAAAATTAGAATTCGATAAGAAATTAAAACAAATTGAAAATGACGAGCTGAGATTATTGGCCCTTGAACAAGAACTTTTACTTCTTCAGTCAAGAGTTGCGACAGAGTCTATCCCTTTGGTCGAAGAATTTTGCGAGCTAAGATTTAAAAATCTCACCAAGCTTCAACAGCATCTGGCAGATTCTTATTTTAAGAAAAAAGACAAACGCCAAATTATCCATCTCATGACTGAACTTGCACTTGGACTACAAAGTGTAGGGGATTCTAGAGCGGAAGCCTTCCTTGATGAAATTGTTGCTGAAGAAGACGAATTTGTAGAAGAAAAGGATAAGGGGGTTGAAGCTCATAAGTTTAAACCTGCTGAGCAAGTAGAAAAATTGAAGGAGGGGAAACTTGAAATCAAGTCCCTCTTTAGAGAATTGGCCAAAGCTTTTCATCCAGATAAAGAAATCTTAGAACATCTCAAAGTTGAGAAAACATCTCTCATGCAAAAAATCACGGCAGCATATGAAAATCAAGATCTCTACGGACTTTTGAAACTTGAAAAAGAACACCTGGGTCCCAGAGAGTTTTCAGAAGATAAAATTGAGCTTTATACCAAGCATATAAATGATCGTCTAAAAGAACTCAAATCTTTTGAGGCCAGGTTGAAAAAGTATGGATCACTGGCAACAATTTACAGATTTATTTATTCTAAGAAAGTCACGATTTTGGAATATAATATAAGAAACGAACTCTCGAAGATTGAAAATGAAGTTCTAAAAGAGAAAGAGCTTCAGCAGATTTTGTGGGATAAGTTTTCGCTCCTGAATTTCTTTATGAACTAAAATATTAATCATTGAATGAAGTAATACTTTAAATAATTAATAAAATTTTAATTATTTTTGAAACTTTAACTTTTAAGTGGTTTAAATTTTTATGAATTTTATTGCGATTACTGTACCTAAATTTCCTGATTGAATATTTAAATTCCAGTTATAAAGCCTTGTTAGAGTATTGATCCATGCAAGTCCCAGACCCGTGCGATTATGTTTGTGTAGCGGATTCTTGGGTCCACAATTAAAAGGTTGTCCGATTCTTTCCAGAACTTCTTTTGGAACCCCTTTTCCCAGATCTGCTATTTTGAGAGTGTTATCGAACGATTCAATGGTTACGCTTGAATTTCCTGGCGAGTAATTAAGAGCGTTTGTGAGTAAATTGCTAATTAACTGTTGAAGATGTTGTGGATTAGAGATCACGGTAAAATCTTCTTTTAGTAAATAATTAATTCTTCCTGGGTAAATTCTTTCGAGATTGTTAACTTGAGCTTCTACAGAACTGACGATTCTGAGAGCAAAGAGATTGTCCTTTTGCTGAGTGTTTTCCACACTGGCCCATTCTAAAAACTGCGATACTGTATTTGAAATTCGATGAATTTGTTCATTCATAGAATTTATTATTGAATGGTCCTTTAATTTTTCATCTGCGAGAGACTCTACTTCAAAACGTAAAATTGAAAGCGGTGTTTTAATTTCGTGGGCGAGCTGGTACGTCCAGGGTTTAGTCATCTTGTAATTGATATTTATCCTTTCCAAGAGGTTATGGGTATTCTCCACAAGCGTCGTGAACTCGTCGTTGTTAAAGCGAGATTTCTTGGTGTACCTGATTAGTTTTTTAGGAAAATCGGGAACTGGTCTTAGGTTTTGCAAATCATTTGTGGCCAATTGTAAATGATTTGCCATTAATTTTAACGGGTTTAATAAGTAGTTTGTTAAGATAAATGAAAATAATAAAATTGGGATGATCGTTATCGCAAGGTAAATCGGCAGTTCTTTTGAAATAGAATTCCATTCTAAAATGTTAGGATCCAAAATTGTACCAATTTGTAAAGTGCGATCGGATTTTGTGGGCAGGTTTAAATTAAGAATACGTACGGTTTGTCCTTTGACATTATAAGAATAAAGTTGAGGAGAATTTGGCGGATTGATATCCATCAAAGAAGCACTGCCTGATCTAAAAGCAATTTCTCCATTTTTATTTCTAATAATAAATAACTTTCCTATGCTAGAGCTTCCGAGCTCCTCAGAAATAAGTCGTTCTGCTTCTCTAAATTTTATTTTCTTAATATCTGCAAATTCTGAATTAACTAAGGCCACGGCACTTGCTCTGAGTTGAAGATCAATAAGCTCAAGCCGGGCATTGTTCAAGTAGTAGTTAAAAGAAATCGACAGGGCGATTCCTACAGCACTTAAAGATAAAAGTAATATTAAAAAAAATCTAAATTTCAATCCAATAACCTATAAAACGTGTGTTTTTAATTTGTAATACTGAACCCTCATGTTCAAGTTTTCGTCTTAAACTATTAATAGTGGATTCAACTACATTAGTTTCATTTTCTAACGAAAAACCCCAGATTGTCTGGATAAGCTGGTTTTTACTATAAATCTTTCCAGCATTGCCGCAAAGTGCGTGAAGAACTAGAAATTCCTTAGCAGTTAAGTTTAGATGTTTTCCGTTTACTGTAACACTTCTCTGAATTAGGTCGAGAGAAGTATTGGCCAGTTCATAATTAAGATTGGCATTATTGTTAGAATTTACTGACCTTCTTAATAATGACCTGAGTCTGGCTTTAAATTCAGAAGATTCGAAAGGTTTTGCAAGATAATCGTCGGCACCAGTATTAATTAGTTTCGCTTTTTCATGTGAAGAATCGATTGCAGATAATACAAATATTTTTAATGTCGGATATTGCATGCGTAATGAAGTAATATAGTCAGCAGAGTCTAAACTATCCATCATGCGGTCTAAAACGAGAATTTCAAAAGTAATCTTCGAGTTTGATAATACTTCAAGCAAGGAGGGAATATTGTGAACAATAGTGGGAGTCCAACGCAGCTCTTGAACAAAAGCCATTACTTTATTAGCAATTGCTGGTTCATCTTCGGCGATTAAAATATTCACTGAGTTGTCCATGCGTCTATGATAGTCATAATGCCTCTAGACAGCAATTCGCTATAAGCAAAAGTTGTATTACTGAAAATAAAATTCATCATATTTTCGATTTTGGAGTTAGGATTTATAGTTTCAAGCTAACTTTATGAAGTAAGATCAAAATGAGCAAGCTTTATCAAGCAAAGAGTGTAATTCTGAAAAATGTCTGAGTAGAAAGGTTTAGAGTCAAGGTGAGAAGCATGAATGAGTTAAAGAATGAGATATTCAAAAAAAAGAAAATAAAAAACTTTGGAGAGTTTATAAAATTTCATCGCGAAAAAAACAATTTTTCAATTGAGGAGTTGTCTTCAAAAACAAAAATTCGAATAAAGCAATTAGAAAATATAGAATGCAATAACTTTATGGACCTTCCTAGTAAAGTCTATTTGATTGGTTTTTTAAAAACCATATGTAGTGTTCTAAAAATAGAAACAACAGAGGCCATTAAATATTTAGATCAAGCCAATACCAATGAACCTACAATATATATTAATAAAATTAAAAATAATATGAAGTCAGATGGTTTAAAAAAAATTGGAAACGAATTGCGCGGTTTACTGCATATGAGCAGATTGACTCGGGCTTTGTTCAAGGTGGTTGCATTAGGTGTAGTGT
>JAURXW010000367.1 GCA_030654205.1 Bacteriovorax sp. | reverse complement strand
GAAGATCTGGTTGATCTTGGAAAAGCAAAAAAAATACTAGATGGAAAACTAATAAACAGTACGAAAGAAAAAAAGAAAAATTTAAATATATTTGAATCAATTATCGAAAAAGCTTTAAGTCTCATTAGTAAGCTCATTGCCAATTCGGGAGCATCTAGAAATAAAGATGGAATGACTCCTTTAATATTTGCATCCAATCAAGGGGAACTCGAAGCACTAAAACTCATTGTTGAATATTCTGATACTGAAGCCCTTGATGATTATGGCGAAACTGCAATTTTTCATGCGGCTAGATTAAAAACTTCTGATATTGGAATATTTCTTTTAAACAATAAAGCAAATCCAAATACCGTAAATTTACAAAGTGGAAATACAGCACTAATGGAAGCTGTTCAATATAAGAACATCGAGCTAGCAAAGTCTTTGATAAATTTTGGGGCTAATTTAAATTTAAAAGACCATTATGGATTTTCAGCATATGATATAGCCGTCCAAGAGGAAGTTGAAAATGAATTTTCATTTCTCAAGCCAAGCTAAAAAAAACATCTCAGATTTTTTGAATTTAACACTTATCCTCATTATAGGTGGTGTCTTAATCTCTTTATTGGGACGTTACCATTGGTTCTTTAATCTTTTTGATCAGTTTTGGTCTTTATATTTAGTAGTGTCGGCTATTCTTTTATTGGTTTTTCTATTTTTTAAAAAAAATGCACATGGCTTTATTTCTTTATGTGTTTTTATTGTTTGTGCATCCGTTTTTTATAAAGTTGATAGCCATTCAAATTTAAAGTTTAATTCAAGCTTTAAAATTTATTACCAAAATATAAATTCATCAAATTCATCTTTGACAGAATTATCTCAAAATATAAAAAAAGCAGATGTAGAGATTGTAACCTTGGTAGAGGCTACGCCAGAGATTGAGAATGTCATAACTCGTAATTTGCGTGATTATTCTAACCATTTCTCACTTGCAAGAGATGACAATTTTGGGTTTTTGATTTTAAGCAAAATTAACTTTAAATTGGAAGAAATACATGAGCGTATTGGAATACCTGTCTATATAAAATTTTTTGTTGAAAAATATAACATGAAAATTTATCTTCTTCATTTACCCCCACCGCTTTGGAGAGAAGCTTGGGAGACACAAAAAGAAACCTTGGCCTTGATTGCGAGGGAAATTAATAGAAATAAAAATCAATCATTCTTAATGATTGGCGATTTTAACATGACAACTTCCTCAAGTCAGTTTCAAGATTTTTATCGACAGCTGAATCCTAAATTTTATTCGCAAGAATTATTTAGTCCCGGGACCTGGCCGTCTTTTATGCCAGGATATCTTAGCTTACCTATCGATCATGTTTTATCGAATAGAAATTTTGAAATGGAAATAGGAATTGCTGCTGGGTCTGATCATAAATCTATTGTTGTCAGAATTGGTGCGATTACTAATTTTGGACAAAAAAAAGCCCAGTAGGTTACTCCGGGCTAATTATGATCGACTTCTTGCGAAGGTTTTCACGAAAATTTTAGTACTCTTAGTCGCCATCATCCTTGTGGGGAAAATGGGGTGGCTGATGGGGCTCGAACCCACGACACCTAGAATCACAATCTAGTGCTCTACCGACTGAACTACAGCCACCATAATTTGATAGGTCAATTTATAGAGTTTAACGAGGTTTTAGTCAATGGAAACTTTTGTGACATTACTCATATCGTGTATATTTTATCCATTAAATTTTGACTCTTCGTCTTTTGTGCTATTAAATAAAAAGTAAGACATTATGCTTAGTTAGGATGGAAAAAATGAAAAATTTTAAAGTAATTTCAGTATTGGCACTAGTTGCTGTAACGATGGGTCTTAGTGCTCAAAAAGCCAACGCATACGGAACTGGCCTTTCGACTTACCCTTTAGAAGTTGAAACAAAGCTTATTTCAGCGGAATTAACAGGGATCACTTCAACTGGTGGTGGATTAGGGATGCAAGCTCGCTTCACTAATAAACTTAATGAAAAAGCAACTATCGATGCAGGCTTAGGAATTTCAGGCGGAGAGCGTAGTGCTAGACTTTTTGCAGGTTACGACTACGAACTTTTTCCAGATTATGAAAATCAACCACGCACTTCGATTAAAGCTTTTATCGAAAATTCTAAAGAGTTTAATGCAAGAAGAAATATTCTTGGAATTGCTCCAAGTGTTTCAAAAGGTTTCACGTTTTGGGGCAAGGAAGCATTCCCATACCTCTCGATTCCTTACGGAATTAGCTTAAATGGAAACAATAATTCATACAGTACTACTTTAAGCGCAAACATTGGTATTTCTGGAGTTATTCCAGCTGATATTGGAGCAGATAAGCAACTTACAGCAAATGCTGAAGCAATTGTCGGCTTAAAAGATAGCTTCTCTGGAGTATTTTTCGGAGTTGCTTACCCAATTGAATAATTTTAAAATTGTCTTTTCTGATTTTGACGGGACTCTTACCTTTAAAGAAGGTTTGAGTCCCATTTTTTTTGAAATTATAAACTTACTAGAGTCCAAAAAAGTTCCGCTTGTGATTGTCACAGGTCGTTCAATCTCATGGGGACATTTTCTTTTGACTCATTTTCCATTTCTTCATGACGTTATCGTTGAAGGTGGAGGAACAATTGTTTCAAGACGCGGAAAATTTATAACGGAAGAGTGCCTCGTAAGTGAAAGTGATGTTTTAAAACTTTCAGATTTCACTAAGGATTTTGCCGAAGAGTTTCCAAATATTAAATTATCAGTAGATAGTTTCGGACGTAAGACTGACCGGGCAATCGAGTTGCATGATCTTCAAGACGGTATACTCTTTCATCATATTGAAGATTTTCTTCGCTCTCGCAACATTAATTTTTCAACTTCAAATGTTCACTTAAATTTTTGGTGTGGCGAAGCGCAAGAAATACCTGCGAGTGAGCCATTTTTTATAGCCGAGACCTTTGATCTAGCAACGCCCGAGCGCTTTACAACTTCATTTATAGTAAGACCTGATTT
>JAURXW010000356.1 GCA_030654205.1 Bacteriovorax sp. | reverse complement strand
TTGGCTATTCATCTGCCACATCCGTTGAAGAACCTGGAACATTTATACAAAAAGGACAAATTTTTGATATTTATCCCATAGGTTCTGCCCCTGTCAGACTTTCTTATTTTGATGATCTTATAGAGTCTATTCATCAAATAGATCTTGATACCCAAAAAACTATTCGTGAAAAAAGTTTGTCCAAAGTCATTATTGCCCCGGCAGCAGGTATTTTTTCAACACACGAATTCCCAGTTACATTAAGAGAAAATCTTCCACAATTAGGCCCTAGTTTTAAAAATAAATTTGAATTTCGCAAAGCACTTTTTGCAAGACTGGCAGAAGGGCAACTTTTTGAAAATTATCCCGTTTATATACCTCTTTTTTTCAAGCAAGCCGGTACTCTTTTTGATTTTTTCAATATTAACGACTGCATGGTTTCAGTTTTAAATGCCAACGAAACTTTTCGAGGATTTCTAGAATTAAATGAGACTTTAAGAGTAGAGTTTGAAAATGAAGAGCAAAATTTAAATAGTGAAAACATTTTACCTCATTATAATCTACTTTATGATTTTAACTTTTTTAAAGACTTAGAATCTAAGAAAGTTATTATGATTGATCAGTTAAATCTCAGTATGACCTTTAGCGATGTTTCGGATACAATCGACTTACGCCTTATTAAAACTAAAACTTTTTTAAATCAATTTATAAACCCCGCTTTGACTAAACCAGAATATATTAAAGCCGCTTTAAATTTCCTTGGTAAACATTTTGAATTCGTCGGCAAGATTTATTTTTCATCTTACAGTGAATCATCAAAAGCTGAAATTCAGCACTTGATTGACCTTCAAGATTACCCGCGAGAATTAAAAGAAAGAATAGAATTTCTTCCTTTTAAGGTTTCAGAAGGGTTTTACTATGAGGGTGAAAATTTTTTAATTATTACAGATGGTGATTTATTTGCTGCTAAAAAGAATAAAGTTCAAAGAACTTCTAAGGTTGATCTCGATCTTTTCGCTGAACAAATTGCAACTCTTAAGGTTGGTGATTTTGTTATTCATAGTGAATATGGTGTTGGTGAATACTTAGGGCTTGAGGCGCTTAATATTGCTGGTGATAAAACAGATTTTTTAGTTTTAAAATATGCTGAAAACGATAAAGTTTATGTTCCTGTTTATAAATTAAATCAAATCCAAAAACATGCGGATTCTCATACCGGTTTAAAAAAAGACAGTTTGCGTACAAATAAATTTCAGCTTTTAAAATCAAGAGCTAGAACTTCTGCCAAAGTCCTGGCCTTTGATTTACTAAAGTTGCAAGCTGAAAGACAATCTTCCCATGCTTTCGCTTTTTCTGAACCAGATCATCTTTATAAAGAATTTGAATTGGCTTTTCCTTTTGAAGAAACTCCCGATCAAGCTCGTGCTATTGAAGAAGTTCTCGAGGCCATGCAAAAACCTGTCCCCATGGATTTTTTAGTCTGTGGTGATGTTGGTTTTGGAAAGACAGAAGTGGCCATGCGTGCCGCTTTTAAAGCCGTTGAAGACAAAAAACAAGTTGCTGTTTTGGTTCCAACCACTATCTTGGCGCTACAACATTTTAATTCATTTACAAAACGCTTTAAAGAATTTCCAGTTCGTATTGAATTTATTTCACGTTTTAAATCTGCAAAAGAATCAAAAGAGATATTGGCCAAAGCCGAAAAAGGTGAAATTGATATTTTAATTGGTACTCACAAGCTGTTATCAGATAAATTGAAATTTTGTGATTTGGGACTAGTTATTGTCGATGAAGAGCAGCGTTTTGGAGTTGGTCACAAAGAAAAATTAAAACTCATGAAAGCTTCTGTGGATTTCTTAACTCTCACCGCGACCCCAATACCTCGTACATTGCAAATGGCATTTTTAGGTTTAAGAGATCTATCTCTTATAAAGACAGCTCCTCCACGACGCCAGTCCATAAAAACTTATGTTATTAAAGAAGATGAATTAACTATTCAAACCGCCATCCAAAAAGAACTACTTAGAGGTGGGCAAGTTTTTATTGTTCATAATAAAGTTAATGATATTGAAGAATACACCGCCTCGATTCGAGAACTAGTTCCCGATGCAAAAATAGCATTTGCACACGGACAAATGGGTGAGCGTGAACTTGAAGATCGTATTAACTCTTTTTATAATGGATCTTTTCAGGTTTTAGTTGCCACCACTATAATAGAATCTGGGATTGATATTCCAAATGCCAACACTATGATTATTGACCGCGCTGATACTTATGGACTATCTCAATTACATCAATTGCGTGGAAGAATTGGCCGCTCAGATAAAAAAGCCTACGCCTATTTTGTTATTCCTAGAATGCGAGAAATTTCAACTATTGCTCAAAAGCGCTTACATGCACTACAAACTTATGCTGAAATGGGATCTGGGTTTAACATTGCTTCAGTCGATTTAGAAATTAGAGGAGCGGGTGATATTCTAGGTGGCTCTCAATCAGGTCATATTGAAGCTGTAGGACTTGAGCTTTATATGGAACTTTTAAAAGAAGCTATTCACGAAATTAAAGGTGAAAGGAAAATCCTCAAAAAAGATATTGAAATTCTTACTCCCTTTCCGGCATTTATACCTAATCATTATATTAATGATCCTGGCGAGCGCTTAAAACAATACAAAAGGCTTTCAAATTGTGAATCTCTTTCTTTATTAGAAAATATTAAAGACGAGTTTCAAGATGTATATGGACTTTTTAGTGAAGAATTATCTAATTTATTTGTTGTTTTAGAAACGCGAATTCACTTACAAACGCTAGGTCTTAAATCAGTACAAGTTGGCGGAGTCACAATTACATTAAAGTTTGATCGTGGTTTTTTAGAATCTAGTCCTGATTTGAGGGATAAAGTTGTAAGTTTCTTTATTTCAAGACCAAAAGTTTATCAATTCACTCCAGATTATCGTGTTATTTATCAACATAAAACAAATGTTACTCAAAATGATTTACTCAAGTTTTCTAAGGATATTTCGCAGCAAATAATTCCATCTTAGTGATTTTGTTCTTCCTTAATTTATTTTTCTGCTATCATTAATATGTATCAAACTAATTTAGACGTTTTAGAATAACTTTTTCTAGGAATAATCAGGAATCAAATGATGAAAAAATCAAATCTATTAGTATTAACTTCATTTCTCATTTCATTTTCAGCACTGGCGCAAACCGCTCAGACTGCACCAGCGGGCGATCCAGTTGTAGCGACAGTTAATGGAATTGAAATAAAAAAAGCTCAACTTGAACAAGCTTATGAACAAAACTTAATGTTTGTTTCTGATAAAGTTGTAACTAAAGATAAAGTTCTCAATGATATCATAAATCGAGAAATTGGAATTAAGAAAGCTAAAGAAGCAAAACTTAATGAAGATCCTGTCGTAAAAGCTAAAATGGAAGATGTTCTCTATCATGCACAAATCTCTAGAGATTTAGAAAAAAAACTTCAAGCAATTCTTGTTTCTGACAAAGAAGCCCAAGATTATTACGCTAAAAACAAAGAATACAGAACAGCTCATATTTTATTTAGAATTAGAGTTGCTCCTGAAAAAGAAGAAACACAAGAAGCTGCAAGAAAAGCTGTAGAAGTTTACAAACAACTTCAAGCAAAGCCACAATTATGGCCAGAACTTGCTAATAAATATTCTCAAAGCTCTACGGCCCCGGCCGGTGGTGATTTAGGATTTTTGCCCGCTGTAAAATATGCGCCTGAGTTTTTCAAAGCTATTAATGGTAAAGCTAATGGTTATATTTCTCCGCCAATTCGCACTCAATTTGGACTTCATATAATTAAAGTTTTAGGTGTCCATGAGTGGAAAGAAGTAGATCCAGCAATTTATAAAAAAATTGTTTATGACCAAAAACGAGATAAAATTCTCGAAGATTATTTCAACGATAGTCGAAAGGGTGCCCAAATTAAAATTAATAAAGAATTTTTAAAATAAATTGCGTTGTCTCACATGAAAACGAATTTCTCACTTGTTATCTTAATGTTAATTGCTACCTCATGTGCAAGCCATCCTGACGTTAGACCAGGAGAAGATGGTGTCCACCGGGTAGCAATCACTACTGATGATGTCGATTCTGCTAATCAAAGTGCTATCCGACAGGCCAATAATTATTGTGACGAATTTCACCAAAGTGCCTATATCGTTTCTGAAAATAAAAAATACACCGGCAATATTGACGAAGGTACCTATAACGCGGGCAAGCAAGTCTCTAAGGCCGCTCAAATTTTTGGCGGTGGAATTATGACTACTGCCGATAACCGAAATCAACAAAAAACGGGCAGAACAGTTGGACTTGGCGGTGCTGCAATGGATGAAGCATTAGGTAAAGGCTATACCGTCGAAATGAAATTTAAATGTCACTAATTTCATAAAATCTTATTTCTTGCGACTTGTTTATAAGAATCATATAACTTACTCTAAATATCTTACTATTTGAGAGTGGGTTATCAATGAAATTAGCATCTTTTTTTCTCTTTATTTTTTTATTTCAATCACTGGCACAAGCAAAGCTTCTAGATAAGATTAGCGCCATCGTCGATGAAAACATTATTACTCTTTCCCAGATAATGAGAATTTCAAAAAACTTGGCCATTAAAAGAAATGTTGCTGCCATGATTTACGATAAAAATAGTTTTACAACTGAAGAGCTCGTAAATATTTCTATTAATAAATTTCTTATTCGCTCGAAGTTAACTGAACTAGGGTACACAATTACTGATGATCAAGTTGAAGCCCAAATAAAAGGTAATGAAAAAAAATTAAATGTAGATCGCAAAGAACTTATGAACTTTTTAAAAAAACAGGGTTCAACCTTCGACGAATATTTTGAAACTTTACGAGAAGCAATTGAATATAGCTATTTTATAAATCGAGTTATCTCTCCTACTATTTCTATTTCAGAACAAGATGTAAAAAATACATATTTTAAAAATAATATTAAAGATGCTCGACTTAACTTTAAATATACACTTATCGATTATTCAATTCCAAAAGACGTTATGCCAAAACTTGGCAAAGGCCAAATGGAAGAAGTCGTTAAACTATACAGAGTCAATAGTATTTTACCTGAAGCGTTTTCAACAATGACGATTACAAATCTTGACGAAATTACCGAAGATGGAATTGCTCCAGAACTTAAAAACCTTTTAAAGCACACCGACGAAGGTTCAATGACATCAACTATTTTACTCAATAATCAACATCATAT
>JAURXW010000004.1 GCA_030654205.1 Bacteriovorax sp. | reverse complement strand
ACCATGAACCAATATGGAGCTTCTCTCATAGTGCGTTTTGGTGATCCGAAAATTGAAATACCTAAACTGATAGATGAACTCAAAATAGATGCCCTCTATTTCAATCGAGACTATGAGCCAGCGGCAAAAAAACGCGATGATGAAATATCTAAAATTCTTCACCAGAAAAAAATTGAAGTTTTAAATTTTAAAGATCACGTTTTTTATGAAAAAAATGAGGTTTTAACCGGTCAGCGTGAAATTTATAAAGTATTTACTCCTTACAAAAACAAATGGATTGAAACATTGAGGGCCCAGGAAAGTATAATTCCGAATTATAAATGTCAGTTAAAGAAGCTCAGTATTTTTAAAAATCCAGAATCAATTTTAAAAATCGATTGGTATAAAACAATCGATTTTATAATCTCTCCTAACACTTTAGTTGGTGGAACTTCACAAGCTGAAAAGCGCTTAGAGTATTTTAAAAAATATATTTCAAACTACAAAATCGCGCGCGATATTCCCGCCTTAAATCAAACCTCTCATCTTTCACCATATCTTAGAATGGGTAATATCTCCGTTCGTGATATGATTCGAGTAAGTCTTAAAAATAACGATGAAGGCCATGCAACTTGGTTATCTGAAATTATTTGGCGCGATTTTTATCAAGTAATTTTGGATGTTTTCCCCAAAGTTGAAAAAAATTGTTTTAAATCTGACTATGATAAAATTTCTTGGGAAGGAACAAACGCCCATTTTAAATTATGGTGTGAAGGAAAAACTGGATACCCGATCGTCGATGCGGCCATGAGATGTTTGAATGAAACAGGTTTAATGCATAATCGTTTAAGAATGGTTGTTGCTTCGTTTTTAACCAAGACTTTATTAGTTGATTGGAGAAAAGGAGAACATTATTTTGCTCAAAAATTACTTGATTTTGATCTTGCAGCTAACAATGGCGGCTGGCAATGGTCGGCTTCAACAGGTGTGGATGCTCAGCCTTATTTTAGAATTTTCAATCCTTATAACCAATCTGAGAAATTTGATGCAGAAGGAATTTTTATACGCAAATGGTGTCCTGAGCTGGCAAATTTCTCTTCAAAAAATATTCATTATCCTCAGGACTGCGATATAGTCGAGCAAATAGCGGCCAATTGTTTTATCGGTAAAGATTATCCTCACCCCATCGTGTCTTATAAAGCTCAAAAGGAAAAAGCACTAGCAATGTTTAAGGCCATCAAATAAATTTTTCAAAAAATTAATTTGAAGGTGAAGCAACAACTCCAAATTTTTCCCCTGCCTTGATAATAGTCTTTGGATAAACAGCAACGTTAGGTCCAACAACAGCTTTTTCCCCAATAGTCACTCCACCTAAAAGCTTGGCCGCAAGTCCAACCATTGCTCCTTTTTTAATGTGAAGTTTATCAATAATTAGAAAACCCTTCATTCCATAATGGGCCATCATATAAACCGATCCACCGATTGTGACGTAATCTTCAAGAATAATTAAACAAGGATCAGAAACGTTTGAAGTATTTATTAAAACTCCCTTTCCAACTTTCATTCCCATCATTTTAAAAAATAATACATTTAACGGAGAAGGCGTAATTAAATCAAGAATGGTGTATCGAACTAAATAAGTTAGAGCATTATGATAGTACCAAGGCATAGATTCAACAGAAAACCATGCTCCTCGGTAAGGCTTAACAAAAGGAATAACTGGAAAATTAAAAATGGGAACAACGGTTATGAGGGTTAAAATGAATGCTAAAAAGCCAGTAGCAATACTAAAAGCGTAGCAGAAAGATTTTAAAAGCAATGAATAATCTGCAACATGAGGTTGAATCCATTGAATCAAAAACACACCCGGCGTCAGCGAAATGGCCAAACATAAAACGCATATTGAAATAATTGGGATTAAAAAAAGTAAAAAGGCGATATTTCCTAATTTTCGAAAAGCATTTTCAATAAGTGCGCCTATACCTGTTTTTGTAGACACACGTTTGTTAATATCGTCGTATTCTGCAATTGGCTCTGTCTTGTCTGGTTTTTGGCTGTTTTCCAACGGATTTCCTTTGATTTTTAAATTTTGAGTGTTTTCATTTTCCAAGGTTTCTTTTTGTTTGTAAACTCTCGACTTATGAAAAATCTAAAACTATTAAAAGAAATTTTTCTTTTTGCTCTTCCAATAATTACTGGTCAAATTGGCCAAATGTTATTTGGAGTTGGAGATATTATTGTTGCTGGTCATTATTCAGTCTTGGCCGTGTCAACTATTGGAGTTGCTGCTGCTATTTTTGCTCCATTTTTAATGGTGGGAATTGGTATTTTACTTTGTACAGGACCAATTGCTTCTGAAATTAAAGGCCAAGGTAAATCTGACGCTAGTTTTTTATTTAACTCTTTTATTGTTGCCACGATCACTCCAGTATTTGTCATTGCGGCCATTTTAATTTTAGCATTTAACATTAATTGGCTGGGACTGAATCCTGAAATTGCACCGACAGTGGCTCAATATTTAAAATGGACATCATTTTCTATATGGCCTGCACTTCTATATCAATCTACAAAAGAATATCTGCAAGCTCACGCACGAACCTTTGTTTCAAATGGTCTCGTTATTTTTTTTAATATAGTCAATATTGTATTATGTGTTGTCTTTATGTTTGGATGGGGCCCTATTCCCGAAATGGGAGTTTTGGGAGCGGCAATCGTTACCAGTATATGCCGTTTCATGATGGCCATTTGTTTATTTATATACATGAAAAAAGTTTGTTCATTTGAAACAATTAAAAATAATGACACTTTAAAAAAAAT
>JAURXW010000338.1 GCA_030654205.1 Bacteriovorax sp. | reverse complement strand
TATAAGTATTCGGTCAATATCTTTGATTGGATCGAGCAACAAACTTACGGAACTCGAAGCTATATTATGGAAAAGTTGGAGTTTCTTTTTATTGAAATTTCAAAGGACAACCTTACTTATATTTTGCTTGGATCATCTGTAGGGCTTGGAGCATTTGTTTTTTTATTATTTGGAATCTTGGGTTCGTGGATTGCTGGAGTTGTATTGGGATTATTTTTGGCCTTTATTGGATTTAAGGCCCCAAAAGTTATCGTAAACTTTTTAATTGAAAGACGAATCAAGGCTTATTCACTGCAAATGGTTGATGCTCTTCAATTACTTGCAAATGGAATTCGAGCAGGACTTTCAGTACCACAATCCCTTGGCATGATCGTAGATGAGATGCCAGCACCCATTTCACAAGAATTTAATATTATACTTCAGCAAAATAGAATTGGGATGCCACTTGAAGAATGCTTTGAGAATTTAGCCAAGAGAGTGCCAACTGAAGATAATGATATGTTTGTTTCATCGATAAATATTTTAAGAGAAACCGGGGGTAATCTTGCGGAAACATTTGATACAATCGTTGATGTTATTCGAGAGCGAATTAGGCTTCAACAAAAAATTGATGTATTTACTCAGCAAGGAATGTTTCAAGGAATGGTTATTGGGGCAATGCCTTATGCTTTGGGATTAATTTATTATCTTCAAGATCCCGCTTCAATGACTCCACTATTTACCACCGCAATTGGGTTAGTGATGCTATTTTTTGCGCTACTTTTAGATTTGGCCGGAATTTACGTTATAATGAAAATTGTTAAAATTAAAATTTAAGAGTTTTAGTTAAATTACCGAAATATAAGAAGGATTTTTTATCAACAAGGACTTGAGTTTATGAATTTAAAAAAAGTATTAATTGCTCTATCTCTGCTACCAATGGTGGCCCTTGGGGGAGTAAATTTAAAAAATGGTAACTTTTATATTACTTACACCGACATCATTGTACCTGGTGGTGATCACGATTTAGAAGTGACAAGAACGTACAATGCAAAATCAGTAGAGAACGGCTGGTTTGGTTTTGGATGGGGATCTCTCTATGAGACAAAGTTAGTTGTCTCTGCAGATGGATCTGTCATTGTTATTGAGAACGGCTCAGGAGCACAAACTCGTTTTGTTCCTAAGGAAGCGATTAATGTAGAATCTGCATCGAAAAAAATTGTAGAAGCTATGAGAAAGAAAGATCCAATGAGTGAAACGGCAATGCAAGCGTTGATTACTCGTTTAAATAACGATGCTGAACTACGACAGGCTTATTCAAAAAAATATAATATTGAAACAAAGCTTGCTGATGGTACGACTCTTTATTCAAATGATCGTGGGATTCAAACAATTGTTAAAGAAAAAGATGGCTACAAAAGAAGCAATTCTGACGGTCGCACCGATTTTTTTGACAATGATGGAAAGTTAACAAAAATTACGGATAAAAATGGATACGCTATTTTATTTGAATATAAAGGCAGCCAGGTTTTTGCAATTAAAGATACTCAAGCAAAACAAATTCTTCTTGAGTGGTATCCTGATGGGAAAATAAAAAGTGCTTCTTCTGCAGGTGATAAAAAAACTAATTATACCTATGACCCTAAAGGTAACTTAATTCAAAGTGTTGATGTCGGGGCCAATAGTTATAAATATGATTACGATAGCAATCATAACTTAACTACGATTACTTATATTGATAATACAAAAATGCAAATAAAGTATGATAAAAATTCATTTGCAACTGAAGTCCTTGAGAGAAATGGGGATTCTACTAAATACAAGTACGAAAATAATCCTAAAAATCCAGATCTTCACTATTGGACAACAGTTGCTAAAAAATCAACTGATTCTCCAGAGTCAACAAGTCGCTATGAATATGAAATAAAATCTAAACCAGATGGTCAGCAATACACATATAGAATTGCTACTGAGTTGGATGGAGTTAAGACCGAAACTGTTTACTCTGAATGTTGCTCACTTCCATTAAAAATTACTCGTGGAAAAGATGTAACAACTTTTGAATACAATGCCAAAGGTCTCCTTACAAAGAAAACCTCTACGAAGGGAGAATTTGTTCAACTTGATTACGATGAAAAAATCAACAAGATTACCAAAGTAGTCAATAATGAAGGTTGGACAACTTTTCAATATGACAAAGCCGCTAATTTATCTAAGGCCGTAAGCAGCAGTGGAAAGTCAGTTTTACTTATTTATGACCGCGCTGGGAAAATTACGAAAATGATAGACCAGGAAAAAAACGATGAAAAATCTCGTCGTACACTTTCTTTTAAATACAATTCAATGGGGAAACCAGTTGAAATTGAAATGGAAAATGTAGGGGTTATTAATGTGGCCTACGATAATTATGGCGAGATCAAAAAAGTTGAATCAAAAGCAGGCGCAAAGATGGCCCTGCAAGTAACTCAAGCTTTTCAGTCACTTTTAAGCATTGTTAAGCCTGCCGGTGTTAATTTAAATATGTAATCAACCGATACAGTAATATGGGTAGTCCAAGGAGATAGAGATGAAAATTTTTTTAACAGTAATGATAATGATCGCAACAACTTCTACTTTTGCAACTTGTGTTTTTAATGGAGCATGTACAGATGCAGCTGAGTGTACGGGAATTAATTCTACCTATTCACTTGTTGGAGGTAAATGTATTGATCCAGCAGCCAGTCAAAACAAAGAAACAGACTGTAAAGGCATTGTTGGTTCGCAAGCTCCCAAAAACACAACGCTTTCTACTGATCCTAAAGCTCCTGCTGCTCCAGTAAAAGAGAAATAAGTAAAATAATTTTAATATAAAACAGGTTTTTTGAAATACAAAAATCTGTTTTATTCACGAACTAAATAATTGTCTAAAAATTAATCACCTTGTAAAAAAATAAGACAATCACTTAAAGGCGTATGTAATAAGCCTTCAATATTTAATAATTCTAAAGTTGGCATTCCGCGTGCACTGTTAATAGTAAACGGTACACAAGGGGAATTTTATGAAAGTTTTAATTTTAATTACAATCTCTATAGTTTCTTTAAATCTTTTTGCAGCAGAATTAGGTGAGGATAAAAAAAGCCCGTGTCCTTTTTTAGATCAGTCATCAAAACGAGAAGCCAAAGTAACCTCAGATACCTCAAAAGAAGTTATCAAACAAGGTTCTCAAGTCATTAGTAAATAATCAACAGTAACTTTGAATTTTAATTTTGAAAGGCCCCGCCGACTATGTCCGGGGCCTTTCTTATTTGTGACTATAAATTAGAGAATTTCATTAACTTTACATTACAGCTTGTCCAATTTTTCTACACTCCTGTCTAAAAACTCTACACTCTATAATTTTTACCATTCTAAACACCTTAAAATTGGAATGTATCATTTGGCATGATGGGTGCATTAATAAATAGTAAGAAGCTTAAAGAAACATCGCAAGGGAGTATATATGAAAGCACTAGTAATCGCCTCAGTACTATTTTTTAGCTTAAGAGCAATGTCTTCTGAGTTAGGTGAAAATCAAAAAAGTGATTGTCCGTTTATAAGTCAAACTTCTAAAAATAAAGAAGTAACAATAACAGACCTTGAATCAACGAAACAAGTTGGTACACGTACTGTTACAAAATAAATAATTGAGTCCACTCCACACTGAAATACAAAACCCATCAAATGATGGGTTTTTTTATTTTTAATCGTTACTTAAAACTTTGCGAAGTCGTTCGCGTTCTTCATCAGTGTACGAATCATCAGGTAATCTTTTTTTTATATCACGAGGTTTTTTTTGAAGACTGGCGGCTTTCGTTTTAACTTCATCTTTTTCAAGTGGTTCAGAGTTTGAATATAATTTTTTTGAGTAACGTTTTGTAATCGACATTTTTTGTTTTGTTGTCATCACGGCTTTATCGGCATAAGGAGTTACAAGACCATAAAACTTATCAAACAAGTGACGTCCATCGCCGATTGGAATACAAAGAATTGCAAAACTTAAAGTAAAATAAAAAACAAAACGAATTAAAAACATAACGTTTGACTCCCTAAAGGACTACTTGCCTTCTTTTTCTACAAGTCTTTCGATTTTCTCCACAGCTTTTAAAAGATCATTTCGATCAAAAGGCTTTTGTAAAAAATCAATAGCTCCATTAGAAATTGATTCAATTACTATACTTTCAATATTAAGTGAAGACATCATAATAAGATAGCGTTCACCAGAATGTTTTTCTTGAAAGTGCTTAGTGAGTTCCAATCCAGAAATATCAGGCATCACAACATCAATAAAAATTAAATTGGCCTTAGTACTATGTGCGATTTGAATTGCATCTTCTGCAGAGCCCGCTTGACCTACAACATTGAATCCTTCATTGATTAAAATCTCTGCCATTGAACGACGGTTAAAATCAGAATCATCGACGATGAGAATTTTCAAGATTTCGTGACTGCGAGGTGGTTTCATAAAATTGATCCAGGATAATTGTTACTTATTATATGATAACAATTTCCCAGTACAAAAAAAGAAAAACCAACAATGCTGTTGGTTTTTACTTTTACTAGACAGTTTTGTTCAAATACTAAGCAGCTGCAGGCGGCAAAGTTTCTTTATTTCTGGCGAATGACTTTTTCTTCTTTTTCTCTTTCCATCCAATAAGAGCAACATCTAAAACTTCATCTATCGTTTTTACAGGGATAAAAGTTAATTTAGCTCTATATTCTTCAGGTATTTCTTCTAAATCTTTTCTATTTTTCCAAGGAATGATAATTGTTTTGATATTCATTCTCATCGCGGCAAGAGCTTTTTCTTTTAATCCACCGATTGGTAAAACTTTTCCAGTCAGGGTAATTTCACCAGTCATCGCGACTTCGCGACTGATTGGAGTATTGGTCAAAAGAGAAACAATTGTAGTCGCAAGGGTAATCCCTGCACTAGGTCCATCCTTAGGAGTTGCTCCTGCTGGAAGATGGATATGAATTTCATTTTTCTCAAAAATTTCTTCGTCAATATGAAGCTCAGCTGCCTGGCTTCTGATGAAACCGATAGCTGTTTGAGCAGATTCTTTCATGACGTCACCAAGTTGTCCGGTAAGAGTTAAACCTCTACCTTTCATTTTGGTGGCTTCAATATAAAGAACTTCACCACCGTGAGATGTCCAAGCAAGTCCTGTTGCAACTCCAACTTCATCTGTTTCTTTTTCATCATCTTTAGTGAAGACTGGTGGTCCTAAAAGTTTGAAAACAGTTTCAGTCATAATGTGAGTTTGCTCAGCTTCACCTTTGGCTATTTTCATTGCTACTTTTCTACAAATAGCTCCAATTTTTCTTTCAAGATTACGAAGTCCGGCCTCTGCCGTGTAGCCCTTAATAACACTTGCAACACCATCATCAGTGAAAGAGATATGCTTTTCACTTATTCCGTTTTCATCCATTTGTTTTGGAATGATATATTTTTTAGAGATAGCAACTTTTTCTTCCTGCGTATAACCAGAGAGATTAATAATTTCCATTCTGTCACGAAGTGGAGCAGGAATTTGATCAAGCACGTTTGAAGTTGCGATGAACATTACATTTGATAAATCAAAAGGTACATTCAAGTAATGATCTCTAAAAGTTCCATTTTGTTCTGGATCTAAAACTTCAAGAAGTGCCGATGAAGGATCTCCTTTAAAGTCACCACCCAATTTATCAACTTCATCTAAAAGGATAACTGGATTATTGGTTTTAACTTGTTTAAGTGCTTGGATAAATCTTCCAGGCATTGCTCCAACATAAGTTCTTCTATGTCCTCTTATTTCGGCTTCATCTTTCACACCACCGAGAGAGATTCTAACAAATTCTCTTCCACAAGCTTTAGCGATAGATTTACCAAGTGAAGTTTTACCAACACCCGGTGGACCAGAAAAGCAAAGTATCGGTCCTTTCATTCCAGGACCTTTTAGTTGTCTTACGGCCAGGTATTCTAAAATTCTTTCTCTTACTTTAAAGAGATCAAAATGATCCTCATCTAAAATTTCAAGAGCAGCATCAAGGTCGATATGTTCTGGACTTGATT
>JAURXW010000332.1 GCA_030654205.1 Bacteriovorax sp. | reverse complement strand
AAAACAGAACCAATAAGAACAAGTCTCCACTCAAAAAATTCAAGATCACAGATTCTTTTAAAAATATCAATTAAAAACTCTTGCTTCTTTGTATTAATAGCTTTTGTAAAACGTCCTACACTTAAAATAATATTTTCTTTTTTAAGCTTATAAAGTCGCGCCAAGGATGATTTTAATGCATAGGCGTTCATGTCGGGATAGCGGTGCACATCCCAGAGCGCATTAGTCATCTTTTGAATAGCAAAAGGCGAAGGTCCTAATGGATTTTCATTGCTGGCAAGCTTAGATATTTTGGTAAGTCCACGTTCTCGTGTAAGTTCTTCAATCGGTTTACCCGACTGATAAATTTGTAAATTACGCACATACTCAGGTACTAAGGTTTGAATTTGATCAGAAATTTCCGACATAACATTATCCAGTTTTAAGATAGAATAAGAGAAGAAAAAATATACAATAGACAAAAAGGTTACTCTTTTTAAATCAAACAGGCAAAGTACTCTATGTCCCAATTTGACCAGACTCATTTGGAAATTATTAGTGAAGGAATTCGCCTTTTTAACGCTCAGAAATACTGGGAGTGCCACGAAGATCTAGAAGACCATTGGAGAGAGGAGCCTGGACCGATACGCAATGTTTACTGGGCCGTTATTCAGGTGGCGGCGGCAATGATTCACTACCGCGATAGCAATTTAATTGGTGCACGGGGATTAATTACAAAGGCCAAGCAAAAATTTGATCGCTGTGAAAGTTTAAAGATCGAAAGCACACTTTTAGATAAAAACCTCTCGTGGAGTGAATTGAAATTAATGGTGCGTGCTGTTCCTAGTGAGCCAGAATTAATTCATTTTAAAAATTTATTTGAATTTCGTTTTAAGGATCCAGAATTATGGCAATAAGTGAAGAAAGAAATATTCGAAAAATATTAGTTAAATGTCCTCCTTTGGCCGAAGATGCATTCCATGCATTTCCATTTTTAATAGCCTTAAGCGAAGAATTTCCCAAAGCCGAAATAAATCTATTATGTGAAGAAAATTCTTCTTTAGCCTATAGTTTTTTACCTTATAAGGCCCTTGCTTATGAACGTCCAAAAGATAAGCTTAGCCTTATAGAGACTCACCACTTTTGCGCAAACCTAAATGATATTTTCAATGTTGATTTATTTTTTGATTTAGAAAATACCTTTAATTCTTCGTTTATAGGATTTAATTTTCGTTCAAAAGAAAGAGTCGGATACGGTGTTGGATGGAATAAATACTTTTTAACTAAAAAGTTTAATCATATAGAGAGTCAGAGTATCGAAAAAAAGTGTCTTAATCTTTTAGAACTATATACAGGGAAAGGATTTCAAGATTTAAGAATTTCTTCAGGACGGGGTGAAGGAGTTCAAATTGAAAAAATAGAGCAGCTTTTTCAAGAACCAGTTCCTCCAAAATTCATTTTAATTATGCTTGATAATTTTGTAAACGTCTCAAAAGAAATAGCCAAATGGACTCAGTTTTTTGATTGTTTTCAAAATCAAAAATTTATTATTTGGTCTATGCAAGACGAAGATATGATTTCTGAATTATTTGCCAACGTAGATCTCGGGGATAATGAACTCTTTATGCATCGAGGAGCTAATAGCAAGGAGCTACTTTATTTGTTCAACAAAGTAGTGGGTGTTGTAACCAATAACGTTTGGTCAGAGAGCTTGATAGCCTATTATGGAGTGAATGCAATTTCTTTTATAGATGCAGACAATTTGAGTCTCAATTTGCCTAAATATGATTATTTTAAATTAAAACCTCAGCGATTTTTATTTTCAAATACTGGCGCAATTAAATATAAATATCTCGATGAAGAAAAAGATTTTGCCGAGATGAATTTAGTTGTCGATCATTTACATTTTCAATTTAAATTATAGTTCAACAAACAAAGGACCCACTCCAGGGTCCTTTGCTTATATTCTTTTGTGTGCGGACAATCGTTCTATTTAAAATTAATAGCAATTCTATCAATATCAATCATACCCATTCTTGAAGCTAGACTTATTTCTCGCAGTTTTGCAAAGTTCACTGAGTTTAATCTTACAACTTGGGGGCCAGAAGAAATTGTAACGGCCACACCACAGTTGACTGACTGGTATTGGTCTCTAATGACTTGGCACAATTTAAGTCTTACGCCCATATCACTATTTCTTAAAACTAGTTCTACAGAATCAACAAGTCTTTCGTCAAAGCGAGAAGGTATTTGCATCAAACTTCTTAATTCAACTCCACTTGTATCATATAGTCTTTGATTTACGGCTTGCTCGAATCTTCTCTCAGAAGAAGGTGGAAATTGTCCTCCTCCTCTTTTCACGATTTCGATAGATACTTCTTCAACTGTAATATCACCTTTAAAATAAAGTCTTAAGCCTTGTACTTCTGAACCAATTCTCATTCCTTGGGGCAAGTCAAAAGTGAGTCTAGTTGAGTTGTAACTTATTGACTGTGAAGAGCTGGCCTGTTGATTATTCACCATTAATGAAGCTTCGCCAAAACCTCTAGCACTTCTTGCTAAAATGGTAACTCTTTTAATCGCTTGTCCTTGTCTTTCAAGTCCTAAATTAAACATTCTAAATAATTCTAGGCCACCTTCTTGTTGAATTCGTTCATTGAGTTGCTGTCTGATAATTTCAACTTTTTCGCCTTCAGATGGACGAGTTGGGCCAGGGCCATTAGAACCAGAAGTTTCAAGCAAATTAAAGATAACTTTTTCAACATAGAATCGTCCCTGCATACTTAATTCAATTGAGCGCAATGATGAACCAAAAGTATTAGCAAAAGGATCAACTCGAAAAGTATATGAAGACATTTGACGAGCAATTATTTTTGAATTTTCAATCGATTGACCATTTAGCACCATAAAGGCTTGCCCTTGACCCTGCTCAGTACTGGCAACAATTGTAATATCTTTAATTTTTAATCCTTGAAGCTGAGAGCGAATATATTGATCCCCTAAAAGATCAAAGCGACTTTGTCCCTCAAAGTATTTTTGAATATTTTCTTCTATAATGCGACCAGATGATGACTGATTGGTATTTCCGCTATTTCCCCATGGGTCGTGCTGATCTCTTGAATCTCTTGGTTGCGAAGGTAGAGTAGGTCGAGAAGGCTGAGAAGGTTGGCTTCCCCACCCAATTGAATCGGCTTGAGCGGAAACGGATAAAAGAAGAAGTGTGTTTAGAAGTAGTGACTTAAAATTCATTTTTCCCCCTCGAAAAAACCCGCGAACACAGGCATAATCGATAAAGCAAGTCAGGTGCCATCTTAGAGCGTAAAAAATGGTACCAAGATGACCTTTTTTAAGTAAATATCTAGTAGGCCAGTATCATTTTGGCCTTTGAAAATTTCGACTGGGAACATTTATGATAAATTTTACAAAAATGAATGCAACGGGAAATGATTTTGTTGTTATTGATAATAGAGATCAGCTAGTGAATGCCGGAGATGTGGAGCTATGGAAAAAATTATGCTCACTAAAAACTGGAATTGGTGCCGATGGCATTTTACTTTTAGAAAAAAGCACAAAAGCTGATTTTAAAATGAGATACATTAATGCCGACGGCGGTGAAGTTGAGATGTGTGGAAATGGTGGCCGAGCAATAACTGCATTTGCACATGAAATAATAAAGCCGATCAAAAATATTTATCATTTTGAAACAATGAATGGCCTTTATGAATGCTCCATTGATTCTGCTTATGGATTTCGTTTAAAAATGACTGAACTATATGATGTAGATAAAATTAACTTGGATTCACTTAAAATTCCCAATAAAAATTCAATGTATCTAAACACTGGTGTGCCTCATAGTGTTTTTGAAGTTGAAAATGTGCAAAAATATCCAGTTTTTGAAAATGGCAAAAATATTCGATATAGCCCTCTTTTTGAAAAAGGCTGTAATGCTAATTTTTACGAAGTTGTTAATTCAAAGCATCTTCGAGTTCGAACTTATGAACGTGGAGTTGAAAATGAAACTCTTTCTTGTGGAACAGGAGTAACAGCTACGGCCATTGCTGCAGCTAAGAAATATAACTGGAAAGATGAAATTGTTTTGGAAACATTAGGGGGAACACTTGCTGTAAAGTTTAATGCAGATTTTAGCGAAGTATTTTTATGTGGAAAAGTAGAAAAAATATTTATAGGAAGTGTGTAAGTTTTGAAAACAATACCAATAATCTTATTAATTGCTTTGAGCCTATTAAGTTGCAATAAAAAAGTAAATAAACTTCTTGAAACCCACTATCAAATCGACTGCCAAATATTTGATTTTCAATTCAAGGCAATTAAAAATTTTCCAGGTGATTATTGTACTTTTTTATCAAATGGAGAATGGATTTCAATGACAGGCCCAGTGATTGATTTACATTCAAAAACTAATCAATTGCGCTGGCATTTTCCACAAACTGGGTTTGGTGAGATAAAACTATCAGAAGATGAAACAAAAATAATTTTTTTATCGACTGAGCTTCGAGATTATCAAGGTAAAAAAATAAGATTTGATACAGTTAATCTTACTGATAGAAATGGAGTCCCTTTAGCTACATGGAGTTTATTCGAACAATTAAGTTCCATAACTCAAAAAATTAAACGAGATGCAAATTTATTAATGGCCGATATTGGAAAAATAGAATCAATTTACGAAATTCCTGCGAACGCATTGGAGTCAAAATATTCTTTTCTAAAAAAAGGAAATTTTTTAATAACTCTACCAAGTTTTGGAGTAGTCGTTATTGACTCAACTTTTAAAAAAATTGAATATATTTTTGAATTAAACAGGTTTGGACTTCGAGAAGGGCAAATTTTATCTAGCGGGCAATTAATAATATTCACTAATGATAACGCAGAAGAGTATGACTTGGCCCAAAATAAATTACTAAGAACTTTGCAATTTAAAATACCCAGCGAGGAAGGTTCACCATCAAGTGGTCCGGTTCAGTTAATTTTCAATAATGGATATATCGTAGTGACAAATACAAATGCAGGCGGTTCTTTTTTTGAACTAAATCATAATGGTGAAGTGGTTAAGAAATTTAAAAATACTTTATTAGATTCAAGAACTAAAAAATCAAATTCAATTTATCTTGCAAAAAAACTAAACCTAGCTAAATTCCTAGAAAATAATTTCTAGGAATTTAGCTAGGGAATGTAGCTCTCTATTTTGCAAAAGTTTCAAACGTACTAACTGGAGAATCTTCATCATTAAAATAATGGTGCCCACCTAAAATGCCTATGGTGCTTTGATTTAATTTAAAAACTTGGGAAAATCCCTTTGTTTCTTTTAAGTATCTTCCAGTATGACGCCATTTTTTTGTTGGTAGATTAAGGGCGTATATATGGGCCACGTAATCGTAATTCATTTCAGCGAATTTATACATTCCACCGAACACAAAAAGTTCTTTGCCAATAATTTCTGCTGCTGGTGCGAATGTGGCAAATGGCAGTGGTGGTAATTCCTTAGTAACTCCAGTGCTTGGATCAATTAAGGTAAGATTTGAAATAAGTTCAAAATGACTTGAACCTACACCAAGGCCGCCAACTAATAAAATTTTTCCATTATAATTTAATCCAGTAAAAGCTCTACGAAGTGGTTTGGGAAGTTCAAATGGGGCAACTGTTAATGCCTCAGTTTCTAGGTCAAAAACATCGATGCTGGATTGAAAAGTACCTTCAAAATCACCTGATTTTTTAGGCGTGCTATCCCAGCCACCAATAATATAAACTTTAGTGCCGATTGTAATTGCGACATTTGAAGAACGAGGAGAAGTTAAATGACCAGCAAATTCCCAGATGTTTTTTTCAATATTATATCTCTCAATTACATCAAGTGATTTCCATTGAGGGTTGTACTCTTCCGCAAAAGTAAAACCACCAAAAGCATATATATAATTTCCGAGGGCAGCCAATTGGAAACCATGGGCCTTGTTTAGTCTAGGCGCGAGGGTTGTCCAGGTTTTTGTAGCTATATCATAAACATCAAAATCATTTGTAAATGATTCTTTAGGATAAGTATGTTCTGGACCAGCGTGTCCTCCGGCCATATAGAGTTTTCCATTATGAATAATTGTTCCAAATGATGAGCGTTGTGGACCAGGAAAGTTAGGTAAAAAAGATTGCTGATATTGCGTTTCACCTGAAAATTGAGGAGCGTAATCATCGGCATTTTCAGAATGTGCGATGCTTGTCCATGTGTTATTATTTTCAATTTTAAAAAGTTGAAAATGCCCTGATTTGTTTGAGGCAAACACGATATGATTATCCGGCATAAAAGTAGGCGCCATTTCATCGCCGGCATCATTTGTTAATTGTTTTGTAGTTTTCAAAAAACGATCAAATAAATAAATATTCCAGTTCCCATCTTTTTTAGAAGTATAGGCTATGAATCGTTCATCAAATGAAAGAGCAGGACTCATTCCTTCTGCAATGACGGTTTTTTCATTACCTACGCGGTCAAAAAATATTATTTCTTTTTTTCCAGGTGAGTTTTTTTGATAAACCACAAAACTTGCATCAGAAGATGGTCGAGGAAAATAAGCCTCTTCAATTTCAGTCTCATTAAGAACTTTGGGAGCAAAGTTTAGTAATTCCGTTTCTGCAAAATATAGAACATTTTTTCCGGCCACTGTAGATGGAGCTGAGAAAAAAACTACTTTTCCATTTTTGCTAAATTTAGGATGAAGAATCATTCCTTTTAAATCAGTAGTCCAAACAATAGATTGATTAGTTTTTAAATCATGAAGTACCAATTCTAAATTTGCACCTTGATCATTTAATTGACCTTCAACATAAATGGCTTTTTGTCCGTTAGAACTAATGTCAGGATAAAGATGAACTTTTGATCCGGTAGTTAAAGGTACAACTTCATTATTTAGCTTCTGCCACATTATTTGCTTTGAATCACCACTTTCACGCATAAACAGCATGTCAGCATGAATGGCCTGTGAAAAAAACATAATTGTAGCTAAAAGAGTTGTCTTCATTTTTCGATCTCCAATTTCATAAGGAGACCGAATCATATCCAGATTAGTTTATTGAAGCAATCATTCTCATACGTTTTTCAACTTTTTTACTGTAAAGATTTTTAAGTTTTTTAGTTTGTGAGTGGTATCGAGCAAACCATTGATTATCCTTTTTTGCGTGACGAGATTTTAATATGTTTAAAATCACGGCCATTCTGCCAAGTGCATATAGCTCGTTTTTTTTCAAAAGTTTAGGGTTTAATTTTTTAAGACCTAATCTTATAAATTCTTTATCCCAAATTTGAGTATTTATTTGAGCAAGAGATAGATCTCCTGTCGTAGAAACTTTTTCATTAACAAAATCGCTTTCTGTTCCGATGATAGCAATCATTAGCTTAGGGTCAACATTATAGTCTTTTGCTGTTTTATAAAGAGATTTTGCAATTCGGTTTTTTGCTTTGCTGTTAAGTTCTGGTTGAATCGCATTGATCATTTTAGCTAATAATTTAGTGTGATTAGCATCGATGTCCCTTTTGCTAAAGCTCAACGGTTGTGCCGTTGTGGTAAGAATTAAGGTCATAATAAATGTCATAAGTAATGTTTTTTTCATAAAGCCCCCGCAATCTTTAAGTTGCAGGACGTATGCCAAAATATAGGGGCCAAGGCCTTGAATTTATCCCTTAAAAGCGACCATACTTTCGATAGTGTTGAACATCTGAACGGCCTTTTCAGGGATCCTATAGGCTTAGCATTTCTTCAAGAAAACAGAGGGTTGAGTGATTTTAAGCTGCAGCTTTTCAGAGCTTATATTTTAAACTAGTGTTTTATGTATTCTCGTTTTTGGGGGATTTATGAAGATTGCTTTGTTCTTGGCTTTATTATTTCTTGATCTGGCCTACGCTGGCGATAAAACGACAGCTTACAATTTGGTTTGTAAGCCAATGTCTTTTGAAACTGATCGCAATAATTGCATCTTTAAAATTAGTAAATACTTATATTTTGATAACAAGGCTTTAGGCATTTGCGCTGACATTAATTTTGATTCAAATAAGATTTCATGCTTAGAAGTCATTGGTAATAAAGTTTATGAAGGTTATGAAATGAATATGTGTTTAAATGAAACTTTTGAATCAAAAAAACTCGAATGCCTAAATCGATTGGGATCAATTTATAGCCCTAATAGATCAGCCTGTGTTCCTCGTGATGAAGTAATCGGTCAGCTCACCATTTCACTTAATGATTTGCGTTCTGGTAGATTGCAAGCAGTGGGTATGAGACTGAGTGATTTATTGGCAATATTTGCGAACTGTAATTAATAATTTTTTCATATAGCATGTATTACTATTTAATATTTTTTAAAATCAATTTTTCCCTACATTATCAATTGCGATTCAGCTAAAGAATCAATTTTTAATATGGGAGAAATCAATGAATAAATTGCTGCTATTATTTTCAACTTTCATTTCTTTGGGGTTAATTTTTACACCAGGATGTGGAAAGAAAATCATGAGTTCAAATTCAGAAGAAGTCACAGTGGGATCAGCGGTTGAAGTTGTTCCAGTTCCAAATCATAAAGTTAAAGCACTTGATCTAGGTATCGCAAATAGTTTTGCCGTTATGGCCTACACTTCGATCACTTCTGCCCCAACTTCGAATATAAATGGGAAAGTTGGTCTTAAGCCAGGTGTAAGATCCCTTGTAACATTAAATCCAAGAACTGAAGTGTCTGGAGGGTTATCGGAAATATATGCGGGTGATGATGTCGGAGACCCTTTAGATTATTTAAATATTGCTCGTGAAGATTTAATCGCGGCCTATAGAGATGCAGTAGCGAGAGTTACTGATAAAGATAAAGTTGAAGCTTACAGAGGTATGCCCGGAGGAAAAATACTTCCACCCGGAATTTACCGATGGTCAAATGGAGTTGTTATAAGTTCAGATATGACTTTAGAAGGAAATGATACAGATGTTTTTATTTTTCAAATTTCTGGAGATATGTCAGTTTCAGCCAAAGTGAGAATTTCTCTAAGTGGGGGAGTCCAGGCTAAAAATATTTTTTGGCAAGTTAGTGGAAAAGTAACACTAGAATCTGTGAGTGTTGTTCCAGGGAACATAATGTCTCAATTAACTTTTGAAATGAAGAGTCTAGCAGAGTTACATGGAAGGGCCTTAGTGAAAAATGGTAAGCTAATAATGAATCAAAATGTGATCAACAGACCAAGTCTTTAGGTCCTAAGTTTTTCGTTTTAAAATTTTGCAACTAATGCAGTCGTTAAAAGCGTATCAGTCTTTGCGACTGCTCCAGTGTTTGGCAAGTTATCGTATCGAAGTAAATATCCCGTCTTAATAGAAAAAATATTATTGAGAGATGCAGTAATAGATAGTTCACTATTCATTTGGTAATCGGATGCAATGGTTAAATTGGGAAGATATTCAAACCACAATTTAGTGGAAACACTTTCAGTCCAATTTTTAGTAGCTTCTGTATAAGCCCGTATATAATTTAATTTTTTTTGGTCGCCCGTTAATTGATTTTCAATCGTGTAGCGATAGCCTAGCTCTGCATCCCAAAGAAACTTAGTTTCCTTGGCCATCTCTTTAATTAATGAATATCTTGCACCAATATCTGAATTATATTTTTGGTTATAGCCTGCATATTTATCACTCTCAATATTTTCCCCAATAAATATTCCAAGTTTGTTGCTTATTGATCGGTCATAGCGAAGCCCTGTTGACCAATACCGGGCATTCTCGATACTGCTACTTTTGGTTTGTAAATATCTTCCCGTAAATTTTAATAAATTTGATTCATCCCAATTCAGGCCCGCGGCTTCTTTAGCGTTTAAGCTGGTTGAATCGGAGTTGCCTTTGGCGATTAAAATACCCAGTTCAGATTCATTGGAAACACTGGCGTGACTTAGGTTTAAAAGACTGAGGTATAATAGCGCAAATAAGGCTTTCATAAATTCTCCTTGCTAATTAATCATTGAAGAAATTACGAAAGCTCGCAGGAATGGACAAGGCGATCTGCGCCTGAATATGTAGGATAGAAAAATGTAATCCCAAAGAATATGCCATATTATATTGGCATCTCCTTATTCGCAATTTGGGCATAATGGCTTATTTTCTAGATACAAATACCGATACTATTTTAAAAACGTATGTATTTTAAATATTAAATTATAATGAAAAATAGAATTATATTTGGAGAAGAAATTATGCTTATTGCTCAAGCCTGTTTAGTTTTTTTATTCATCTTTTCGATAAAAAGTCAGGCGGGAATGAATGGTATTGTGATACCTCAAAGTAAAACAAAAGTTGATTTAATGGGAAAAAAGCAAGCCTATAAAAATAATGCGATTGCTTCAGTTACAACTCCTACAATATTAACTAGCACCAATAAACCAAATACTTTATCGGGAAGTAATAATTCAGATATCACTTCACAAACAGCTTCCGAACAAATCAATTATATTAAACAAACTAAAGAAAGTTCAGTTGATATGCTTATTCAAGCTTCTGCGAAATATAAAAGTGGAGCAATATCAAAAGATGAGTATGTTCAAATTGCTTTACAGGTTAGTCAGACAGCCGATTATTACAATAAAGTTAGTACAAGTGTTGCCGCGACCGGTATTAGCACTACATCAAGAGAAGGCTTTAAATCTATCGAAGAGAGGAACTTTAATAGAGATCATAATTGCCCCTCAGTCATACCGACAAAAATGAAAAAAGACTATGAAGCTTTTTTTGAAAATACTCCTCTTGGAGAGTCGATAGCTTTTGCAGGTGGTACTTTAACCAAAGACAAATATTCAGATAAATTTGCAACATTTAAAGATCCAACAGGTCATGAGTTAATTCTTTCAAAGTCAGAGAGTTTATCAAACGTAGCAGGATGGAGTTCGCATATCGCAGACGCGTGGAGATCAACATACTATTTTGATATTCGCAGTACTCCAAATTTTGACGGGGGGTTGCCCAGTACTTCAGTTGCTATTAGGGCTTGTAGTGGTCCCGATGCAGTGTACTCCAAGGAAACGCTTGGGCCATTTATACCAGATAATTATGCGGCAATCGATAAAAGGGATTTCAATCGAAACCATAATTGTCCATCGATAATTCCCGCGCAAATGCAAAGTGATTACTTGGCATTTTTTAATAATAGACCAGCAGGAGAGTCGATACCATTTGCCGGAGGCACACTGGTTAGGGCGAATGAATCTCAAAATATTCTTTATGCCGCCGACAATACGGTAACGATCTTTACAGATCCAGAGGGAAATCGTGTTAAACTGAGTAAAGAAAGTAGCTTGTACCAGCTTGCACTTGAAAATAAATATTTAGCAAAGGCCTGGAAAGATACTTACGGATTTGATCCTAAAAATACACCGGGATACGACCAGGTTTGGAATAGAAATCGAGACACGTCTTTACTTCCTCATGTACCCCGAACTTGGTCATTAGAGTGCAGTAAAGATTTTGGATTTTCAGTTGAATAATTACTTATAAAGATAACTCTGAATTCGCCAAGAGGCTGCGTTGGAAATCATAGGATAAATTAGAAATTCGGGTGTGGCAGCAGCTGCTTTTGTTCCTTTGTTAACCATTAATTGTTCAATTACTTCGTCTAGTAATTTAGTGTTCATAGGAAGCCCTTCAGCAATTTTAGAAATTTTATATCCGGCCTCTTTAAAATAAATGGTGCTAACTCCACCATTCATGCCAGCAACTATGAAAGAAGAACTAATAGTATTGAGATCTTTTTTTAAAGTCATGAGTCTTTCTTTTTCAAGATCGTTGATTTCAGGATTAAATTTAATGTTTTGAAATGCCCATCTTTTTAGTTCAACGATATTTGTATCGGGAGCATAAAATGGCCGAATTTTATCAAAGTCATAGCCCCATGGAACTTTTTTCATTACGACGCCCTGACAAGTAGTTCCGGCTATATCTTCTTCAATATTATTTATACGAATTTTTGTTGAGCCTTTAACGGTCTCTAGATTTCCATTTGAATTACAACTGTATAAACACTCGAAGGCGACATCGCGAGGGTAAGCGCTAAAATCACTCGTTGAGTAAACTTTTGAATCCATCACGGCAGCACACTGATTTAAATCTGGAGTTACATCTCCTCTGGCCGCGAAGGCATTTGAAGCAGGCATTAGGTTCATTAATAGCCCAATTATTAAGCTAGATTTCTTCATAAAATACTCAAATGTTGGAGAAATAATTAACGGAATCTTACCATATCAAAAAAAGCAGAGATGACTTGTTGTAACTATTACATTGGTAAATTTCGTGAAACTGACAAAAATCCTGCATATCTGTCGGTGAATGTAATTTCAAGGATTAGGAGAGTCGCTTAAAATAGGAAGCATGAATAAACGTCAAAAATTAGTTGTTGGAGCAGGATGTATTGAATCTATTCAATCTTATTTCTCAGAAAATAATATTGAAAATGAAATCCTTTTGATATGTGCCCAAAGTATGTCTATTTATTCTAAAGTGAATCTTCTTAAAAGTTCTCTTCACGCTAAATATTGTGTAACCGAAATTATTTTCTCAGCTCCATTTTTAACTCAAGATGATATAGACACTCAACTGAGATTGTTAAAATTAAAAATGACCAAAGTTCCGGATGTCATTGTGGCGATTGGCGGAGGGACTATTATCGATCTCGCCAAATGTATTAAAGCAACACTAGGGAGTTCAATACAAATTTTTGCAGTTCCTAGTACCGCAGGAACAGGTGCTGAGGCGACTCATTTTGCAACAGTTTTTGAAAATAACAAAAAGAAAAGCATTGAAAATTCTGACTTACTTCCTAATCTAGTCTTTCTTGATCCCGAGCTGCTACTTCTGGTGCCTCTCGAAATCGCCAAGGCCTGTGCCCTTGATACTATTGCTCAAGCAACGGAATCTTTGTGGTCAAATCTTGCGACAGTAGAATCTAAGCAATATGCAGAGTTGAGTTTGATGCTTTCCTTAGAGTATTGGAAAGAATCCGTCTTTACCTGGAGTTTATTTTTATCATCAAAAAGGTCATGTCATTCCCTGGAAAGTTATTTTTATAATTGCTGCCACTTTTATTGTAGGTGGAGCTCTAGGTGCAGAAGCTGCCTCGAAGCTATCGGCTAATCTTCTTCGTTGGCTGTTTATTATTTATCTCATTATTTTAGCATTTATTGTTCTTAAAAAAAAATCTCCAAGTAAAATTAATTCAAATCTTAAAATTGGTGTCGAGCAAGACCTTACTAAAGCCTTTTTACTAATAGGATTAGTAGGAGGCTTCTCTTCCGGTTTAATGGGAATTGGAGGAGGTTTGGCAATCACGGCCCTCCTGATTGGTTTTCTTGGATTATCTCAACATCTTGCTCAGGTTATTAGTCTTACCGTTTCTGTTTTGCCCTTAACCCTTCCTGCAGTTTGGGTCTATGTAAAAAATGGTGAAACTCTACCTAGTATCACAATTACTTATATGGTTGTGGGTTTAATAATAGGAACAAGCATAGGAGCAATTTTTGCAAACAAACTTCACCCTGAAAAACTCCGATTTTGTTTTGTATCACTAATTTTTTTCATGGCCGCTGGAATGGCATGGAAAACATTTTAAAAGGAAATTAAAAATGACTAATAGTATTTCGAATTCATTTGTTGATAATTTAAAATCAGTTTTATTGCCAGATCGACTTTATAACATTCAGCATCTACCAAAAGAGCATGGTCTAAATCGTATTTTAAAAATTATTTATAAACCACAAGATAGTCACCAAGCTAAAGTTTTATGGGATGCTAAATTTTATGGATTAAACAATTCCACACTTTTTCAAGGGTTATCTGAATTAGTTCAAAATCAAATTCTTCAAGATTTAACCGATCATAATTTATTCGTCGCTTACCATGTTGAAGTGACAGGGTTTTTTTATTGTTCAAAAATGATTTTACTAAGTGAGACAGTGGAAGAGCACTCACTTTATGCGCGAATGTGTGCAGATGAAGCTCAACATTTGAACATGGTAACTCCCTATCTTACGAGTAAAATTTCACAAAATACCAAGGGACATAAACTTTTAAAATTAATTTCAGAAGTCATCCAGGATTCCAATAAAGAAGCAATGGTTTTTCTAACTCAAGTTGTATTGGAAGGTTGGGGGATTCCTTATTATCAAGATTTAAAAGATAACTGCCTGGACGAAAGCTTTCAGCAAGTCTTAAGAAACATATTGGCCGATGAAGCGTATCACTATAGTAGCGGTGTTGTTCTCTTCGATGAAAAAAATATCAAAGACCTAGATTTAAATTATATAGGTAAAATGGCAGCAAAATTAATACAAGTTCTTCGTATAGGAGCAGCTGCTAATTTAAAGTCGGCCATTGAAGGCAGGATTAAACGCGAGTTGAGCCAAGAGGAGATTCGTTTAATGTTAGAAGAAACATGTGCCGTTGAAACTGTCTTAAGTCGAAGTTCTAGAATAGAAAAAATTGTTCGTTCTAATTCCAGCGACAAACTTCAGAGTATAATTGCAAAAACAGGTGTCTTTGATTCTATCAAGATAGACCAGCTGATAAACCTATGAAGAAAATAGAAAGATTATTTCTTGTATTTCCTATTCTTATCTTGTTTTTCATAATGGTTAATTTAATTTGGTTTTTTGAAAAACACACTTGGCAATCAATTGGCTCTTTATTGTTTTTTACTTATTTGTTTCCGGTGTTTTGTGCCAGAGTCGTTCTGAAGATATGGCCTATAAAAGAAGGTGGTAGCATTTTTGGTGGTGGTAGAGGTTTTTCATCGTGGTTAATTCTACATCGTATTCAATTGATT
>JAURXW010000331.1 GCA_030654205.1 Bacteriovorax sp. | reverse complement strand
TAGGGGCCGGTTTTGCATTAAAAGTTAAAAGTATTTCATAAGGCTTTTTCTTGATTGATTGAACAGCGTCCGTTCTTCTGGCCAGGTTTTGAATTTGGTCTGGTAAATAAGCATTAACAATTTGTTCAATAGTCGCAGCATCTGGAATCGGTGCTCCAACAACGCCTTCAATCCAAAAGCTGCCATTGACAACTCTAACCGTAACATCTTTGTATTGAGTTTTTTGAATTTCTTCCTGCATTTTTCGCGCAATTATTAATTGTGTTTGAGGAGATAATTCAACTAAACGAAGTACATCTGGATATTTCTCTAAGATAACTACGACTTTACCAATATCACCAGGAACAACAATTTGCCCACCGACAAAAACAGAATCACCTTTTATACCTATCTCTAATCCTTCAACATCACTTAGCAATTCTTTTAACTGCAGAACTACTTTGGAAGCATCACTAGCAGTTACTTTCACCAAATAGCGAGCTCGAATATCTCCCGCTGCATCTCGAAGAGTTAGTGTAGTTTCTCCTGCTTTTAGTCCTGTCAGTACAACTTCTTTTTTAGCAGGGGCCACGGTATAGCTGGCAAGATTTTCATTGGCCAGTTTAACAATTACATTAGGAACAAAATCTAACTTAATAACTTTATCTAATCCCGCTACAACTTCTACTTCTTTAAGAATATCATCTTGAGCAAAAAGACTTAAGCTTAAAAAACTTATAACAAATAAAAAGAAAAACTTATTGGGCATTGTTTTTATCTTTTGTATATTTATCATTAAAGAAAATTTTAGCTTCTGGAGCGTCTTCCCCCAGAACATCATAAATTTGTGTTGCCTTTAATCTAACAGGTTCCTTGTCAGCATTATTTCTAAGAGCAAGGGACAATGTTCCTGAACCAAATGCTTGAATAAAAGAAAGTTTTTGAACGTCATAGGGATCTAACTCGAGAGTTATTGTATTGTAAGATGTGTAGGTATTTAAATTCATCGTCCGTATAACTTTTGGAGTTTCCACTCCATACATTGGAATTGAATTAGTCATACTCATCCCAGTCGAAAGCACTAAAACATCCTGAAGAATCGTTCTTGATCTTCCCATATCTTTTCTTGCGCCTTGAGAAATATCTATAGCGGCCAGCACATCAACCCTGTCTCCCGGCTTGATCAATCGTCCAACAGCATCTCGCTCTGTAATATTTATCGCCACAGCTCGTTTTCCAACCGAAATTTGTCGAGATAAACCTGTTTTAATTCCAGGATAAGTCACTCGCGGTTTTGTGATTTGTTCACCTTTGATAATTGGAACTGTCGCAATTGTATTTTCTAAATCTTTAATCGATTTAAAATGGCCTGGGGCTAAAAAATTTTCTGGAACAGTTTTTACTTCAATTTTTGAATCATCAATTAAATCTAATTCTTGAATATCAACCTTGGCCACAACCACAGAACTTTGTGTTCCATAATCTTTTATCATCGCCGATCTTTGATCTTCAATATATGTATAAACCATCATCATTGCAAAACCTGCGATAACGAGGGCCAGGGTCAGAGCGCGTGTGTTCATTTTTACAACCTATTTAAATGACTAGCTTTTTAATTCTAACAAACTTTGGTCGTTTTATACGAAGGGGAAGATTTTGCACTACTTACCCAGTGTGCAACTAACTGTGTACGCCTGAGCGCTGGGATCAATTTCAAAGTAATCAGGAAAAAAATTATTCTGAGTATAGTAAGGTCCACAGACACCATAAAAGGTGAATAGTCGGACAAACCGGCTCATGTCTTCGGCCTCTCGATCACTACCATCACAAGTTTCAGTGGAATTATTTTTTAAAAAGGAAGAAAATTTAAAACATGGTGCAAATGACTGCTCCCCTTTAGATCCGGATGCCAAATGCTGATTCCAACCGACAGAGTTAAAACCAACCTTATTAGTCCCCTTATCGCGAAAACTTTTTAGATCAGTATAAGGAACAATATATGAGTTCCCCTTTTCTAAAGCATAATAATAACCTCGAACGGCCTTTTGTTGATTTATTGACCCGCTAATAGAATTTCCCGCAGTGTAATAAATCGTATAAAGAAACATTAAAAAGGGTAAAAATAAAATCATTTCAAAAAGGGCCTGACCATTTTGATTAAGAAATTTTTGATCAATATTTTTTTTCATTTCCTAACCTCCATTATCATCTAGAGTTGCTTCTATTTCACAACTGCTTTTTGTAACAGTAGATATTGCAATACAGGTTTGAAAACTTGTTTCCCCTCGTGTGGGCTCTCTCCCAAGAAAAGATTCTGAGCGATAGGCGACTTTATCTTTTCCGCCTATTAGCCCAATAGAAAATGGTTGCGTAAATTCAGTCCATAGTCCAACAAAGGCTGAAAAGCCCACCACGTCTGGATTATTTTCTTTTAACACTCCATCAAACTTGGGCATTAAGCTTGTAGGTAAATTTTTAGCAAAAACTGTTTTTGCAATGGCAAAAGCTTGGGAGTCTCCACCACTAGGACTACTTTGATTATCATCGCCAACCAGATAAGCCCTTGACGCCATAAAGGTTGCATGGTGAACCATAAAGCCATCAGTATAATTCAAGGCCATTTTTAAAAATAAAAATATAAAACCGACAGCAGCACTGAAGGTCATTATAAATTCGATTGTAGATTGCCCTTTATTATTTTTTTCTTTCATGGGTTTTTGGGATATGCATCTGTCCCTGTAAAAAAATGGCTGTGACCATCACTTCCATTAAAATATGTATCGTGAGCGTTGCTGCCATACTCAAACTGCATTTTTATTTCAACAGGGACGCTTGAGCTATATTCTAGACCGTATCGATAAGAATATCCCATTCCTTTTTTCATACTGGCAAACATCCCGTCTTTACCGGCCATTAAATCTTTAAATTTTTTATTATTATAAAAGGTATACGTAAGAGAACTTATGACTGCTAAAAGCAGAATATATTCCACAGCTGATTGCCCTAAATTATTTTTTAGTAACCTAGAACTGAATGATTTTGCCATCCGAACCACATCCATGCGATAAAGATTACTGGTGCATATGTAAATTTTTTTCCAAAAATTTTCTTGATGCCTTTAATGTCACCGATTCTTATTAAGAGTACTATATTATCGAAATTTTTAAGAGCATTAAATAAGAGCAACGAACTCCCGACGATTACTGTCGTATACAAAAGATATAGAAATACTGAATCTTGAAATCTCAAAGGAATTAAAAAATAAAGTGAAGCCAGATATTTAGAATCTCCTCCGCCCATTATATTCAAAACAAACAGCCCAAAGCCCACCACTAAAAAAGCCAAAGGAAAAAGCAGCAGGCCAAAATTCCATATATAGATTTTTGGATACACAATCGTTAGCACACAAAAAAAGATAAAATTAATGAGTAACCAAATATTTGAAATTTTAGTCGTTTTAAAATCTACATAGGCGACAACTAAAAGCTGGATAGATAAAAAAATGAACACCATCATAGGCATCATTGCTTTTTTTCCTGATTTACATATCCATTAAAAAAACATTCTTTTTCACAAACGCCAACCGTGAATTGCTCTGTCAGCTCATAACCTAAATAGCCTACTGAGCTTAATAAAGTCTTACCCAGACCTTTGACCATATTTACACCAATAAAGGTCATGAAGCTAAAAATGAGAAGATATTCTATAAGGGCCTGGCCATGGGTCCTGTTTTTTATTTTAATTGTCATGAATTAAGGATTAAAGATTGAAGCTATTGGCGCAATAGGAGGCAAACAATGCCGAAGACATTAGTAATAATTTATTAAAAATATTTTGACTTAAGTATTAATTACCAACATCAATACCATCTACCATAGTATTGGCTTTTCCAAATACTTTGTCGGTAATATTTGTCAGCTCCTTACTCGCAGTCGATTT
>JAURXW010000329.1 GCA_030654205.1 Bacteriovorax sp. | reverse complement strand
TAATCGAGCTTATCGATAAAATTTCAACAGAGATTTTAGTCAAAAGGGCCCAGAAAGATAAACTGCAAAACAACGCAATGACTGTTGAAAAAGAACTGCTTCAAAAAAGAGAGATCTATCAGGATTTACATTCTTGCCTTCAAGATAATTTACGAAAAATTGATGAATTGTCTTCTAGTAAGAATATGAGAAAAAATGAATTAGAAGATATGTCTCAAAAGTTAATTGATGATAATTCGGCCTTGGAGTTAAGTTTTATTGATTTAGAAAAGCTTAAAATTGATTTGGATTTAGTTGAGCAAGTAAGAATTACAAAAAGTAATCTCTTGGAAAAACTAAACCTTGAATTGTCGGAAATCGTCAATCAAATCAATACTAACAAGTTTAATATTGCTCAAATTGAAAATGAGCTTGCGAGTATGTCCAAAGAAATTCAAAAAAATTCTAACGAATTTGAAAAATTAAAAGAGCTTGAAATGCTTACGGCATTAACTCTGGATCATGTGCAAAAAGAAGGAAGTCAGTACTCTCAAAGAATTTTAAAGACTGAGCAAAATGTAAAAAATAAACAGAAAGATTTAAAAAGTTTGACAAGTAAATTGGCCGAGCAGCAGATCTTTTTTGAATCAATTAAGAAAAATGAAAAAAAATCGAGTCAGGTTATATTGACATTAACTGAGTTAGTAGAGCGGACACGTCTATTGGTTTTGTCGAACCAAAGTTTTCTTGCTCGTTATGAAGTTGAGTCCCAAACTCCTCCTAAGTTACCTCAGGACTGCTAACGGTAGTAAATGTTTTTTTGAATTATTCAATACCTACATTAGGTAATATAAGATGCCTTCTTTTAGCGCCATTTTTTTTAAATTCTAATTTTATCGTTTATCCGTTTTTCAAACTAACCATCTCTTTTTATTAAGATTAACTAAGTTAAATACGATAAATGTAGTTGCAACCTATAATGGGTTAACTCTACTTAGCTTTAAAAGGATTTTCTTATGATTTATAAATATTGGAATAAAGTTATGCTCTTAACTTTATTCATTCTTACAAGTTGTATTGGCGCCAATAATCTTCAGATTGCCATTAAAAATCCTAAACAATTAAATAGTGCTGTGATCTCTGTGGCCAATGTTCAATTAATAAGTAATCAGGTTGTGATCACTGGAACAAATTTAAATGAAGTTTCAGGTTTTAAAATTGTCAATGGTGGAGCGACTACAAATTTAGTTATCGAATCAAAAAGTGCAACTTCAATTGTTGCTAATACACTAAGTAACGTGACTTTTGCTGCTGGAGTGGTTTTTGACTTTGTCTTATCAACGGCGACAGCGAGCTCGACTTTTCAAGTAACTTTTTCAATGTCTAATAATTCAATAACGGCCGCAATGCTAACTTCAATGGGGGCCACAACTGGTCAAATCATGAAGTATAACGGGGCCGCTTGGGTTCCTTCAACTATAACGAACGCTCAAACTTATTTAGGAACTTGGAGTGCAGCTGGAAATTCGCCAAATATTACTTCTCCCTCTTCGACACCGGGTGATTATTATATTGTTTCTTCTGCTGGAACTTTGAGTGGAATTACTTATGCAATTGGAGATTGGATTATTTCTGATGGTTATAATTGGCAAAAAGTTGCAAACTCTGCCGTTGTTGTTTCAACTTTTAATGGACGACGCGGAACGGTTACTTTAGTGCCGGGTGATTATGCAACTTTAAAAAGTGGTGGAAAAATAACGGGTTCATCTATTAACGATCTGGCCGATATAAATATCGCAAGTGAGCCGGGTAATGGAGAAGTTTTAATTTATAATAATACAACTCATCTCTGGGTTCCAGGAACGATTAGCGCCGGAGCTGGAACTGTTACAGGTGTTACTTCAGCAACAACTGATATAAGTGTTGCTGGGTCGACTTCCCCAATTCTTACACTAAATAGTGGAACGGGTGCTGACCAAATTGTAAAACTCACGGCCGCTGCAAAGTTGCCCGCAGTTGATGGAAGTTTACTAACTTCATTAAATCCAGCGAGTCTTGCTTCGACCGTAGCTGTTGGTAAAGGCGGAACTGGTTTATCTGCCGGCACAACTGGCGGTCTTCCTTATTTTGCTTCTACGAGTACCATGGCCTCGAGTGCAGCAGGAACTGCTGGTGATCTGCTTATTTCAGGTGGTGCAACTGCTCCAGCTTGGATATCAACTTTACCAATAGCTAATGGCGGAACAGGAGCGGCGACGGCACCTCTTGCTAGGTCTGCCTTGGGGATTGCGAGTGCGGCGACATATGCTAATGGAAGTACGACAGGAACAGTTCCTTTATTAGGAACGTTAGGAATAGTGGGAAGTAATATTTGTACAGGTGATAATGCTGGCGGAATTATTTGTTCACCAATGACCTCATCAGTTGTGGCGGGTTCTGTTTCAGATGAAACTGGATCTGGAGTGATGGTATTTGGAACTTCTCCAACAATAACTGATCCGGTAATTGCCAATCTTGCACCGGTCGCAAATTTTTCTTTAACACAAAACTCTACTCAGCCTTTTACTTCAGAAAGTGTGGGCGCAATTATTAATACACTTTATTTAAAAGCTGGACGTGTTGGTATTGGAACAAATAATCCGGGAGCTAATTTAGAAATTAACGGAAGCTCTGGATCTACTTTAAAAATTGTCGATGGAAACCAAGGTCTGGCAAAAGTGTTAACCTCAGATGCAAATGGTGTGGCCTCTTGGGCAGCAGCTGCCGGTGGAAGTTCACAATGGACGACGGCTTCATCTGATATTTATTATACAACCGGAAAAGTTGGTGTTGGCGTGCTAGCTCCAGTGGCCAAATTAGATATTGCTACTACAGCTGCCGGAGGAAAAGTTGTCAGTGCTGTTAGCTCTGATGCGACCGCGGCCGTGAACTACGGAGTCTATGCCAGTACTGCGAGTTTTGGATTGGGATCAGTTGGAGTTTATGGATTGGCCGCTGGTGCTGGTTATGTTTCAGGGGTAACGGGCTACGCTAGCGCTAGTGGTGGATACGGGGTAGGTGTCACTGGGATGTCTGAAAGCTCTAATGGTTATGGTGTCAGCGGTATATCTAACTACCAATGGTCAGGAAGTAACAGTGCTGGTGGGTATTTTCAGGCCAATGGTGTAGATTCTTATGCTCTTAAAGCAGTCAGTAACGGGACCAGTGGTAATTCAATCGCCGTTTATGCAAGTTCACCCAATTCAGCTACTGGTTTTGGGATTTATTCGGCAGCTGGTAAAAATTATTTCAATGGTAAAGTTGGTATTGGAGTTTTGGTTCCAACTTATCAATTGGAACTCTCAACTGATTCGGCGGGAAAACCCGGCACGAGTACATGGACAATTGCTTCAGATGCTAGACTTAAAGATGTGCGAGCTCCTTTTAATCGAGGTCTCGATGCTATTATGGAAATTAATCCAATTTATTTTAAATATAAAAAAGATAATCCGCTTCATTTGCCTTCAGATAAAGAGTACGTTGGTATCATCGCTCAAGATGCCCAAAAAGCAGTTCCAGAGTCTGTGAACATAGATAAATTAGGTTATCTTCACCTGACCAACGACGCCATTATTTGGACCTTATTAAACGCTGTTAAAGAATTGTATCAACAGTTTTTAAATGAGTTTAGTACCGAAAAATCTTCAGGAAAGCTCGCCAAACTTGAAGCCGAAATAAAAATACAAGATGAAGAAATCAAAGATTTAAAAGTTCAAAATAAGACAATGAAAAATTACCTTTGCTATAAAGATCCAACTGCTGATATTTGCAAAAACCTCTAAAAGTTGGCAGTTCATCATTTTCAAAAATATCCATTTTTTATAATTTTTGTGGGCCATTTCGGTGGCTTACAGAAGTTAATTGCTTTTAATTTTTTATTTGTTTTAAATTTTTCATAAGCCTCCGATAATAGAATATATATACTGTTTCGGGGGTTTTCTGATGAAAAGAAATTTAGCGTTAACATCACTTATATTATTTTTGTCTTTAGATGCTTTCGCTGGGGCGTTTCAATATTATTCTTGGCCCTCAAGAAAAAAGAAATCTAGCAGTTCAACATCAAAAAAAGTATCAGTCCAAAATACAACTCCTAAAGATGGAGAGGTTACTCCTCCAATTGCCCCAATAGCTCCTCTTTCTGCGACAGATGTCGTAGCAACTAATGCAAAAAATACGGCAGTTGATTATTCTCAAACAGATGCATTACTCAAAATGTTTTACGCACTTGAATCTCAATTAGCAGATATCAGAAATAAGGCCCGTGATATAAGATTAGCGATAAGCTCTTCGCCTGCATTCATTAGTGATGTGGATTGTTCGAGTTCAAATCTAAATAGTAATTTTAAAACAAACTGCGAACAACTTTTAAAACTAAATGCAGCTCATGCCGAAGTTAATAAAAGAGTTGATCAGTTGAATACTTCAGTTGCAGAATTTCACAGAGGAGATTTCTCTGGTGTGAGATCTAAAGATGATGCTCTTGCTCTAATGTCTACTGCAATTGTTTCAAAGGCAAAAGCAAAAGAAAATTTAAGAAAAGAATGTGCTGGGATAGGGGTGAGTCGTTCCAATGTAGATCAAATGGTATTGGTAACTCCCGAATCCGTTCTTGCTCCAGAAGTACGAGCTCAAATGAATGCTGACTACCAAAATGTTTTTAAGACTCTGGCCACAGGTGAAAGCCTTACTGACCCAGGGGTCGGAACTTTTAAAAAATTAGAAAGTGGGGCCTTATTATATGTTCCAGCTGATATTAATACTGCAGGATCAAGACTTGCCTATATGGAAATGGGGCCGGCCTCTACATTTGATTATATCGCTAGCTCTGCTCCTCTAATTGCTGCTAAATGGAAAAGCCAATATGGCTACACTCCGGGACTTTGGTGCTATGAAGATGTGACCACTGGATTAAAAGTAACTCGTCCACCAGCGCCGGCCCCATACGATCCACATATCTCTGCGGCCTCACAGTTAATACCAATTTATCAAGCGGTATACGGTCGCCTACCAACTGACTCTGAGTTGAAATTTGGAGTAGATTGTTTGACTGGTGGAAAATGGACAACTCAATCTTATCAAGATTGGTTATTTGGTGATGGTCATGGACAAAATGGTGGTCAATTAGGTGGCGGTGGAAATATGTTTAACTAGAGAGTTGAACGCATTTAAATTTTATCTCGATGAATCGCAAATCCCGCAAAAGACTGTTGAATGGGCATCAAGGAAATGACATTTATATTAATATGAGCTGGTCTTGAAATGACCCATTCAATTGTTTCCGCGATATCATCAGCGCTCAATACTTTTATACCTTGGTAAACAGCTTGAGCTTTATCTTTATTGCCGGCAAAACGTACTTCTGAAAATTCTGTCTGACACATTCCAG
>JAURXW010000355.1 GCA_030654205.1 Bacteriovorax sp. | reverse complement strand
CTGGAAGTTTCATGAGCGCCTCGTCAATTTCTCGCACTCTCTTGGCATTCCAAGCTGTCATTGGCTTATATCGTTCATCAGCCGAAAGAATATAGCCCGTTCTTTTGGCAATGTTCAAAACACGATAGGCTGATTCCTCGTCTCCAAAAAGAGCGGATAAAACGCAAAGAACGTTTTTGCAAGTTTTTGTTTCTTTCCACTTTGCGGGTAAACGTTTTGCTGGCACGCGGTTATCTGGCGAATTTTCACCTAGTATTCTTTCTAAAATATCTAATTCATCGGGTGTTCCTTGTAGCTCCCGTCCTTCAATAATTCGAGTTGATTTTGGAGTTGATGCAGGAAAGAGTTGACTGTGCTGCTGCTCAAATTTAGGCAGACATAAAGCTAATATGGAATCAATTTGAGAAAACTTCGAGTATACACTTTCAGTTTTAAGTCCACATGGATACTCAGCATGAGCTTCAATTGAATGAAAAGAAGAGATACCTAGTCCATATAAAAAGAATGTAATTACTAATCTACAGCTAGAGGACTTCAAAATACGAAAAATCGATAAAGAAGAGTTTATACTGTACCTCGCCCATCAAAAATTTTAGGATAATATTTAAATTAGCTCGATTAAACAGTCGTTTATCGATACTCCAATTTATCTTTCGGCTGTTAAAGCATAGATCTTAAATTTAAACCTAATGTCTTTGAGGTGGCCTTTGTTGGCTATCCTTTCGCTTAAGCACCCAAAACAAGGCTAAGAGGGCATCCACCAGAAAATTAGGCCAGGCCTGTATGGATTAGCGAAGAATTCATGGAAATTAGGCGATTACGATCCATTAAGTTTATTCACAAGATTTCCGATAAGTTCACTAGTTACTTAATAAAGGGGCGAAGTATATGCTTAAATGTATTATTAAATTTTTTTTAGTGAATTGTGCTTTTATTGCTCTAGTAGTAAGTGCAGATGATAATGCATTAGTGAAAGGTCAGAATAAACTGTTAGATAATGAGTGTCAGTATCAACTTATTAATAAAAATACAAAAGAACTTTATAAAGTTGCAGTTTATCCTTGTGATTTTAGTCAATCGAAAGAAGATTTAGAGAGAGGACATATTGCAATAATAAAAGTAAATAAACCATTGACGCCAGGAAAATGCGTCTTTGATGAGATGGGTGGTTCTGGTGCATTAAAAAGTCTTGTTGTTCGAAATTGTAATCAAACAAATGATACTTGTGAAGAAATCACAGATACATATGTAATTTGTCGAGGATTAAGATATGAACTAGCTAAGGGGATCAATAATTCCTTAACTAGAGACATTACCAAGATTCAAGATAAAGCTGAATTGGGTGCAATTAAAACAGGTGACGCTTCTTCTAAATGACTAGGTAAAATATCGCTTGGTGTTTTGATGAGCAAAGAATTTCAATAAATATCCAAGGGGCCAGAGACCATACAAAATCTCAGGCCCCTTTTTAGTTTTCGCCAACCTTGAAATTTTTCAATTTTGAATTCCCATCCAACTAATTAATTTTTAATGACAAATATTTAAGCATCTTCGTGCTTCCAAAAACTAACCCGACGGGTCGTGACGAAGATAATCTAACAATGATTTAAGGAAAGGTTAAACCGCAATAAAGTGGTTTAGACCGAGGAGGCATATACATTTAAGGTTCGAAAGATGATTTGGAGACTGTGAGAAGTTCCTATCATCCTACGGCCATTTTGATTTTTTAACAATTGCTATGTTTTATTGCGCGATAAATTTTTGATCTGATTACAGTGAAAGGATTTCTATTATCTAAAAAACGAGAGAGGTATAAAAGTGGATTTGGTTAAAAGATTTTTTATTAGTTTGGGTATTTTTGTAGGTGGGATTGAGCTTGTGTATCGTTTTATGTTGGCAAATGGAATAAGGCCTCCAGGGTTTTTTATGAACTTGGTCGATGCAATTCACAATGTGATTTTATTTGTATTAGTCGCCACAGCGATAATTGCTGTGCTTTTTATTATTATGACCGCAGCTCAAACTTATTTTGAAGCGAAAGAAAAAGAGAAAGAACGGCAGCGAGAAACTGAAAGAGAAAAGGCGAAAGAATTGATTTGGGAGAAAGATCAAAAAGAGAAGCTGCAAAAACAAATCGAAAAAGATGAGAAAGACAGGCAGTGCCAACTTAAATTAGAACGCCGAAGACTTGCAGAAATTAAGTACCAAAAAACGAGAAGCGCTAAAGAAGCTACCAATGATTCTTTAAGCGATTTCCTTTAGGAGGATTATGGTTATTACAAACCGTGACCGATTACTTTTGTTGAAGCTTCATTCTTATGGAATGCTTGCAACCAATCAAGTGAAGACTATTGTCTTTAATGACATTGCTGTGACGACAGTTTTAAGACGATTAAGAATTCTTGAGAAAGAACATTTAATTAAAAGAGTTGAAGGACTCATTACCTCTGAAAGACTTTGGGCATTGACAGAAAAAGGAGCTGAGCTTGCTGATGTAAAATTGTATAAACGCCATTTTGCAAAAGGATTATTGGAGCATGATTATAAATTATTGTCCTTGCGACTGTGTCTTGAAGGTCATGGTATCGCACATTCATGGACACCTGAGCATGAGATAAGATCCAAGGTTTATAAAAAATTTGGTCTCCGTGATGCTAAAAACAAATTTATACCAGATGGACTTATGGGCATTGAGGTTAATGAAAAAAAGGTGTCTGTTGCGATTGAATTGGAACTGACACTTAAAAATAAAACCAAATTGAAGGAAACTTTTAGGAGATATCAAAATGTTTCTGAGACTTTTGCAGTTTGGTATATTGTCCCTTCATCCATGATTATGAATCAGGTTCATCGCCTTTGGTATGCATCTGGTGGAGCTAGTGCATCGATCAAAATTTTCTATTCTTATTACGATGATGTAATGAAAGATCCGCTTACTGCAAAACTTTACAGTAAGGAAAAACCTAAAAATATTGCGGATTATTGGAAGACTTTACCTGCTCAAGAGACCGCTCAAGGGGTGAGCATCCAAGATGAAAAAATTATTGCGATAAAAACTGAATTAACAACTGAAAATCACGCGCCAATTTTGGAAGTGGCCTGTTGATAAAAAGATCGCCTCCAGCACTGACCCCACACCCTCTACGATGTTATGGGGTCAGTGCTGGAGGCTAGTATGTAGTATGAAGAAGAGTTAGGGCGCGTGAAGATTAGAGAATGTGTTAGTAAGTTTAATAAAAGAAGAAAAGGAAGAAATTATGACAAAGACGATTGAAAGATTATTTAAAAATCCTGAATTTAAGTTAGGGGTAATTAATGTCAAAGAAATGGAAATTAGAGAGTTTGTTATATAGTTTTGAATTTATTGAATCTGAAGAATTTAGAAAATTGATTGAAGAGACTGCGGAAATCCTTTATAATGATTTTTGCCAGCTCCCTATTGATTCATCTTTTTGCGTGTCTATTAATGAAACAGAAACATTAAAACAGGCGGCTTAAGATGAAGAAAAATCAAAATTTTAGAATTGCAATTTACATCCGAGTATCAACCGAAGAGCAAACTTTAAATCCTGAAGGATCGCTTAGAAGCCAAGAGCAGCGACTACGTGAAGCTGTTGAGTGGAAAAATAAAAACTCAAACTTTGGGGAAATTACTGGCGTCTATATTGATGCGGGAATTTCGGCCAAGGATATGAATCGTTCTAAACTTCAAGAAATGCTCAGGGGCATTAGACAAAAAGAAATTGATCTGGTCATGGTAACAGAAGTCTCAAGACTCTCTCGAAACATGAGAGATTTTCTCGGCATGTGGGATATGATTCAAGAGCACAGTTGTAGTCTCATGAGTCTTCGTGAGGATTTTGATACCACAACTGCTGCTGGTGAAATGTTGTTATTTCAGATTATGAACTTTGCGCAATTTGAACGAAAGCAATGTTCTGAAAGAGTGACAGCAAACATTATTTCCAGGGCCTCCCGTGGTCTTTATAACGGAGGGCCAGTCCCTCTTGGTTATAAACTTATTCCAGAAAAACATGGATACCTGGCCATCGATGATGAGTATGCGGCCACAGTAAAAATGGCCTTTGACACTTTCTTGCGAGAAGGAAGTCTTACGGCAGCAGCAAGATGGTTAAACGAAAAAGGTTATCAGGCAAAAAAACACATGGAAGGTGGTGGAAGAAAGAATCGGCTAGGACATTTCTACATTGATAATTTGCATACCATTTTAAGGAACAAAACCTATTTAGGAATTAAGTCTTACTATATTCGAGGAGAATTAAAGGAAGTGCCTGCGGTTTGGGAAGCCATTGTTGATCCGATTACTTTTAAGAGAGTTGGTGATCTTTTAAGTAAAAATAAAAACACGCTAAAGCCATTTAATGAAAATTCTAAACACTGTTATCTCTTGAGTGGAATTAGTTCTTGTAAAACTTGTGGTGATTCGCTTCCGGGAAAAACGGCGACGGGAAGAAATCAGAGAGTCTTTTATTACGAGCATGGATGGGCAACAAAAAGAAACGCGGGGCTTTCAAAAGACTTACTGACATGTGAACCCAAGA
>JAURXW010000325.1 GCA_030654205.1 Bacteriovorax sp. | reverse complement strand
GAGCTCCTACACCAAAAGAGTTAGTGCTAACTGGAATTGCAGGCTGTAGTGCTATGGATGCTATTGCTTATTTGAAGAAATACCAATTAACTCCGTTGGATTTAAATGTAAAAACAGAGGCTGAGCTTACAACTACAAATCCAAAATATTTTTCAAAAATTCATCTGGTTTATAAATTTCTAGGCGCAGATCTAAATCAAGAGAAAGTAATTAAATCAGTTGAGACTTCTATGACTAAATATTGTGGCGTTAGTTATATGCTCAGTAAAACAGCGGCCATTACTTATGATGTTGAACTAAATGGAAATGTTATATTTTCGGGCGTATCAAGTTTTACAATTTGATCTAGTACCTGAGAGATTAAAAATTAATAATTAGGAGATACTAATGACTATTGAAAATCAAGTTAGAGCTTTTGCAGGAATATTTATTTTAGTTAGCCTTCTACTGGCCCACTATCAATCACAAAACTGGCTTTGGTTTACGGCCTTTGTTGGAGTTAATTTATTACAGTCTTCAATTACTAAATTTTGTCCATTAGAAATAATATTAAAAAAAGTTCAGCATAAATAATATTTTGATGAACATATTACTAGCACTTTTATTGAGTTAAAAATTATGAAAAAATCATTAACAATATCTAATATTTTATTGTTCTTGTTGCTAGTTTTTGTCATTTATCAACAGGCACCGATATCTATTAGAAACTTTCGGGCAGAAGGAAATAAAATAGTTTCGAAACAATATCAACTAATTTATGCTTTTGAGAATAACAAAACTGTTTTATTTCCCCCTGAAAACTCCAATAGTATTGCATTTTTTTGGGCCTCATGGTGTGGCCCGTGTAAGATTGAAATGAAACGTTTAAAATCTTCTATTGATAATGGGAAAATCTCCGGTCAATTAATATTTGCAATAAATCCTTTTGAGACACGAACGGAGATTGCTCAATACCTTAAAGAAAACACATTTCCATTTACTTTTATCGAGGCGCCAGAGTTAATTAAACAGCTCAATATAAATTCAACACCAACAACTTTGTTTATTGAAAAAGGAGCAATAAAATCTATGAGTTCCGGTATGAGTCTCATTGGAATTTGGAAAGCGGAAAATTTTCTTAGAATATAGTAATTTTTACCGACTCCTGATGAATTCAATTATAAGTCCATGTTTTTGGTGGTATGAAATCACCATTATGCAAATCAACACTCGTTTTTTAGAAAATCTTAAAATTGAAGCTCACTTCGATGATTATACTCTTATTGCTGATCAGCCAATTCGCTATAAAGGCAATGGAACAGCTCCGGGGCCATTTGATTATTTCTTGGCCTCCAGTGCTATGTGTGCTGCCTATTTTGTAAAGGTCTACTGCCTTGCCCGCAATATTCCAACTGAAGATATTAGGCTCACGCAGAATAATATTGTTGATCCTGAGAATAGATATAAGCAATTATTTCATATCCAAGTTGAATTACCGGAAAGTATTTCTGAGCATGACCGCGAGGGGATTCTTAAATCAATTGAGAGATGTACCGTAAAAAAAGTGATTCAACAAGGCCCGGAATTTAGAATTGAGATCGTAAATGTCCTCGGGCAAGACTCAGGTTTAATGTACGAACAGGTGCCCAATAATAAAACAAAGACACTTCTTTTAGGAAAAGACTGCTCACTCGAAGAGACAATCGCTAACATGACAGGCCTGATCGCTTCTCTTGGTATTAAAATTGAAATTGCTTCTTGGCGAAATCCAGTTCCATATGTTTGGTCAGTTCATGTGCGTGATGCTGATTCTCCAATGTGTTTTACTAACGGTAAAGGGGCAACCAGAGACGCTGCACTTTGTTCGGCCTTAGGTGAATATTTAGAGCGAATTAGTAATAATTATTTATACAATGATCAATATCTTGGCGTTGATATTGCGAACGGTGATTTTGTTCATTACCCAAATGAGTTCTGGTTTAAAGCAGGTCCAAAAGATTCTCTACCTGAAGGATTAATGGATGAGGCGTTGCTTGCTCTCTATAACCCTGACAATGAACTTAAGGCCTCTCATTTAATTGATACTAACTCCGGAAATGTTGATCGTGGTATTTGTGCGGTTCCTTACGAACGACAATCAGATAAAGAATCAGTTTTTATTCCGGTAAATCTTATCGGGAATCTATTTGTCAGTAACGGAATGAGTGCTGGAAATTCTAAATACGAAGCAAGAGTGCAATGTCTATCGGAAATTTTTGAACGTGCAGTAAAAAACCAAATCATACTCGAAGAAATTACACTTCCAGATGTACCAACAAGTGTCTTAGAAAAATATCCTAATATTTTAGCAGGAATTCAAAAACTTGAATCTGAAGGATTTCCAATCATCGTCAAGGACGCTTCTTTAGGTGGAAAATTTCCTGTAATGTGTGTCACTTTAATGAACCCAAAAAATGGGGGAGTCTTTGCTTCTTTTGGGGCCCATCCAAAATTTGAAGTGGCCCTTGAGCGCAGTCTCACAGAACTATTGCAAGGTAGAAGTTTTGAAGGCTTTAATGTTTTGGCACCTCCAACTTTTAATCAAAATGCTATATGTGAGCACAATAATATCATCGATCACTTTGTCGATTCCACTGGAGTTATATCTTGGAAATTCTTTAGTGAAAAAACAGATTATGATTTTTCAGAATGGGATTTCTCGGGCACTACAGAAGAAGAATATAATTATCTTATGAGTATTTTTGCTCAGCTGGAAAAAGAAGTTTATATCGCTGATTATGAAGAATTAGGAGTTAATGCCTGTCGGATTTTAGTTCCAGGCTATTCTGAAATCTATGAAGCGACAGACCTAATTTGGGATAATCATAATAAATCGATTGCTTTTAGATCGGACATTCTTAACTTGCATTCATTAGACGATAAGGCGCTTTCAAAATTAGTTAAAAAATTGGATGAAAGTGAAATCGATAATTATAATAAAATTGGCGAATTAATTGGTGTGGCCTTTGATGAAAACACTGTTTGGGGACAACTCAATATTGGTGAATTAAAATGTCTCTGCTTATTGGCACTTAAGCGCCTAGAGGAAGCTCGAGAATTGGTCGAAATGTTTATGACGTTCAATGATAATTCAGCGACCAGAAGAAGTTACTACCAGGCACTTAACACAGTTCTAGATATTACCTTGAATAAGGATCTTGAGCTGAAAGATTTTGTCTTAAACATGACCAAAATGTTTGGGTCAGAAATCTTAAATAGTGCTATTGGCTCTGTTACTGGAGAAGTGAGATTCTTTGGATTAACTAAAACCAATAACAAACTTGAAGGGCTGGATAAACATCTCAAACTAATTGAGAGTTATCAAAAACTTCAGGCCGCTAAAAGAAAATTCTCTGTCTAACTAACTCCACTTAAAAGAACGCATAGAAATCGATGCATTTTGAATTCCTTCAAAGAGAAAACTCAATTGATCTTTTTCATCGACCGCTCCTAAAATATAAAGCAATGGGTAATAATGATCTGGAGTGGGCACACTTAATTGGCCACTTTTTGTTTCTGTAAATTCTTTTACCAAAGAATTAAAATCACCTTGTAAGGCCTTCTCTTTAACCCAAAGATCAAATTCAACTGACCAGTCAAAAGGAAGAGCATTTTCATCCCAATTTAATTGACGAAGATTATGAACAATATTTCCTGAGGCCATAATCAGCACACCTTGTTGTCTTAAAAATTTTATTTTTTGGCCCATTTCAAAATGATACTCAGCAGGCCTAGTCATATCCATACTCAATTGTATGACTGGTATATTGGCTTCAGGATACATATGGCGAAGCACGGACCAGGTACCATGATCAAGGCCCCATTCGTCCATATCTTTTTCAATTTGAGGGGAGCTAATATTATTTATTAATATTTCTGCTAATTCTGGACTGCCTGGAGCTTTGTATTGAATATCGAAAAGCTCTTTTGGAAATCCTTGAAAGTCGTGAATTGTTTTTGGTGAAGACATTGCCGTTAAAAATGTTCCTTTGGTAAGCCAGTGGGCCGAAATCATCAAAATTGCTTTGGGAGTCTCGATACTATTTTTTAAATCACTAAGTTCACGGGTGTAATTATTATTGGCAATAGCATTCATGGGTGAGCCGTGACCTATGAAGAGTACGGGCATTTTATTTTTAGAACTCATTATTTTTCCTATTGAAGCTTTATTTACGGCATGATTGATCTTTTTCGTCGGTCTATCACTAGTAACTCAACTTTATTTCTATTATAACGATAAATTTACATGAATAATATTTTATATTTATTAATATTGATTTACCCCCTCGGGATATTCGCTGAAGTTGTAATTCCTGATTGTGCAAAAATATTCATAGATGGAAAAGATTTAGTTAAGAAGATAGAGATTAATATTTCAAAAGGTGAAGATATTGATGATCTATTTAGAGATTTACAAAAAAGCATTGAAAAAAATGATCAGTGTAAAACTTATGAAAAATTAAAAATAAATGACGATCAAATCGCCAAATATAGAAAACAAATTTACGGGTATGATCGAAGTTTTAATTTAAAAGAAGAAAATTGTTCTGAATTTAAAATTGATACGAGCAATATGCCAGATAATAATAATCAAAAATCTTTAGAATGGTGCTTTGCTTATAGCGCAGTCGATCTGATATCATTTGCGGAAAAGAAAAAGTTTTCAATTTATGACCTCGCACTTTTGTACCACAATCAAAATCAAGTACAATCAAAGACGAAGCAGTTAGTTGACTACACTAAAGAAGGGGGAAATGCTTCTGTTATGTTAAAAAATATTTTTGCCTCACCAAAAGGACTTTGCCTTGAAAACGAAGTAAATTTCACTGGAGGAGATTGGGAAAAATTAAGTGAAACGTTTTTAAAACTTACAAGCCCGGACAAAAAACTAGAGCAAATTATTTGTGAAAATCAATTTAATGAAAAAGAAATATTTAGCAATCTCTCAGCAGATATAATAAAGGCTTTAGATAAACTTTCAGCAGAAAAAAGGGCAGCAGCTCTCCTTGATATTAAATGCCAAAATCGACAAAAACTTTCAAAGAAATATAAAATTAATGAATCGGCCAATTATAATGGCAGTACAAATAAAACAATTATTGAAAAAATTGATGAAGTGCTTGCGGCCGGCATTCCATTAAATATATCTTATGCCGGTGAACTATTACTTAGTGGTGTTAATTTTGTAGGGGAACCTGATCATGCTTCAACTGTTATTGGGAGAAAATTTAACAAGGCATCTGGGCAATGCGAATATCTCATTAAAAATTCTTGGGGTGCAGTAGTTGATTGTCAATCAACTAGTTCTATAAAATGTGAAAACGGAAATTATTGGGTTCCTAGAACGGCATTAAAAAATAATATTCGTCGCGCGACTTGGCTTACTGATAATTAAATTACAAGCAATTGCCTATTTTAAATCACCCTAATATTCATAATTACAATCATATTTAAAACTAATTTAGAAAGTATTCGGAATATATTATGAAGTTCATCATCGTTGATAACAACTTAATAAAACCTCTGGAGATTTTTTATGAAAAAATTAGGTACACTTGCGCTTTTTACACTATTTGCAACTAATGTCTTCGCTGATGGACAAGTCTTTTATCGCTATGGTTGGTCTTCGCTATCTGTTGATAGAGGTGGACAAACTTTTACCGATACCCAAAATGCGACAGGTGCAGGAAAAAATGATGGAAAAAGCGGAAAGGGAATAGGAGCTGGATTGGATTTAAAACTTATGAATTGCCCATTGTTTCCTGAGAACTCATTGATAGGAGAAATCTTTGTTGATTATAATAGATTTTCACATAAAAATGTTGCCAATGCTATCAATGTTGTTACAGACGCAGCTACAGGTTTAACTTTACCTAAAACAGGAGAAGTTTCAGTATCTGAACTAGCGGTGGTCATTGCTCCTAAATATCGTTTTGATGGCCTTGGAAAATTTCACCCATGGATTATTCCAGCAGGTGTAGCGTTCATGGTTAATTCACCACCTTCAAACACATCTAACTATCTTGACGTCGGTTACCATCTTGGTGCTGGTGCTGAATATATGATTATTAAAGAATTATCAGTTGGCATAGACTACCGGTACACAATCGGTTCAGGTGATCCTCAACTAAAAGTGAAGTATTCAAGTTTAGGTGCAAACCTTGGGATCAATTTTTAAATTTTTATATATTGTTAGAAATTGTAAATGAAAAATGAGCAACTTAGGTTGCTCGTTTTTTTGTAAAATTAAGCTTTTGTAGTTGACTAGTGTCAATAAAAATTAAAAAATTTGTTTATGAAATTATTCGGACTATTTTTTCTCTTTTTATTTGCAAGACATTTGTGTGCAAAGGATAATTCTAATAAATCAACAGTATTTTCTATGTGTACTAGAAAACTTGAAAATAAAACTCAAACAATATTTGTGGCCACTGAAACTCTGAGTGCGAGTAAATGTAAAATTCTTGGTAAAAATAAGGCCGAACAATATACCTCAGTCGGTTGGAAGTGTATAGGCTATCGTGGTGAGGATTTTTTTTCGTGCGAAAATAAAAAAGCCTCGGATTATGCTTCTCGTAATGGAGTAAAATTAGATAATTTAACATTTACTAACTTGCAAAAACATCGCTCATTGCTTGCCTACTTAAGGGCTAATAGTAACAAACTTTGTCACGAAGACAGAGATGAATTAATGGCGGCCGGTGTTACGGATGCCGTTTGTCACAAGCCGTGATGCTAGCTTTTATTATTTTTATCTAATTTTTTAGTGCTTACGATTTTCTTATGGGCCAGTATAATTCCGGAAAAAAAACCGATAGTGCCAGCAATCAATGCCGTAATAATTGGATGCTTTATAATACTACTAATTTTTTCTTCACTCAGTTTTAAAGTAACTTCGGCAACCTCGTTTGGAGTATCTTCTAGAAAGCTCCATGCTTTTCCATTGTTGATATCTATTGTTTTTTTTAGTTTTCTAATATCTACGCCATTAATATACTTTGTTTGTAATTCATTCATAAATAACTCCAGTTTTTGTTTTTAGCTAATCTTTAGCTTTTTCCTATTTCAATCATAATCTTTTGAGGGAAAGTTGCTTGCTGGGAAAGTGTAGAGTCTGTGTAGAAAATTACACAAATCAAAAGTCATAAAAAGTAACAATAAAAGTAATTATAATATAGACTAAATCCAAATGATAAAAAAATTACAATCTCTTTTTGGCAGCTTTAAGCAATATAAGATTGATGACACTCGTAAGTTATCTCTTGATATCATCCTGAGTAATTCTTCCAATAGACACTCACTCGAGGATCGCATTGAATGGCTTCAGCAGCTTTTTAAGTGGATTCTTGCTGATTCATATTATCAACATACCAACAAAGTCCCAGTAGTAAAAATCAAGTTTTTTTTATTGCTTTTAGATCGCAATGAAATTTGGAAGAAAAATGTATGCACATTACTGCAGAAAACTCTTTTAGAGTTATCTGCTATAGAGTTTTTTTGTGAGCTAGGTCTTCCAAGTCAAATTGGATTTATAGGTGAATTTGGTGATAAGTTAATGGATAAAGTTTTACCGAGAAAGCCTATTGGTAATCAGCTAGGTGAACTTCTGCTAAATCTTTTTCCTGAAAAACAAGATACATTATGGATTGCTTCTATTGATGAAGTTACGCTCGATAAAATTTTTGAATTATTTACGGAAGATAACAAAATTCACTTTCCACATCTTTTAAATGATATTGAAGAGTCTTTGATTTACCTAGTTTCACAAATAGTTGCGATAGGTCTTTCGCCATTAATTAGAAAAAGAATTCCTCACTCTAAAATGACTAGTCTTCCTTTTTTTTCTCTGTCTTCTCACTTGGATTTATACCTAAAAACTAAAAAACAGGTTGCGATTGATAGCAGTATACTTAATTTAGAGCTGGAGACAGCAGCATACTGTGAATTAAATATTTTAATTGGCGAGGCGGGGAAGGCCGTTAAAGAAGTTTACTTTCATCTTGATAAGTTTGGTGTCAGTATCCATCTTGTGTATCAACTTGAGCGTTTGCAATATTATCTCCACCGAACAATCGCTCTCCTCGAAATAAATCAAAGTAATATAATTCCAAAAAAACAAATTGTTTTATTAACTGCTGAACTTATCAATCAGAGTCTTACTCAAAGAAGTATTAAATCCCTTATTTCAGGTAATGTTAATCTATTGTTTCAAAAAATTGTTGAACGCACTTCTAAAACGGGAGAGCATTATATCGCTCAAAATAGTCATGAGTATTGGCTGATGCTAAGAAGTGCTCTTGGTGGGGGATTAATAACTTCATTCACCGTATATTTAAAAAACTTAATACTCTTACTTCCAGTAACGAAATTCATAATCGGATCTTTAGGTTCTTTGAATTATGCTGGCAGTTTTTTATTAATCCAATTTTCTGGCTTTACGCTTGGAACTAAGCAGCCCGCCTCTACGGCCTCTGCTCTTGCTCAAAAATTAGAGTTATTAGAAAGGGTAGAGCAAGTTGAAAATGTGACAGATGAAATAGTTATGATTTCCCGCACTCAGTTTGTGGCAGTTTTGGGAAACCTGTTAGCAGTTATTCCCGCAGTTTTATTTATAAATATTTGCTACCATTTTTTTGTCCAAAAATGGATTGTTGATTTGCATTCAGCTGAGCATAATCTTCATTCGACTGATTTATTTGGACCGGCAATAATATATGCAACTTTTACGGGCTTTTTATTGTGGTTATCAAGTGTTGTTTCTGGGTGGGCCGAAAATTGGTTTGCCTTTAATAATCTTCATTATCTGCTATCAAATAATAAGAAATGTAAATTAATTTTAAGCAAATCAGGGGCCGTTAAATTGGCCAATTTTCTGGAAAATAATATTTCTGGTATTGTGGCAAATATATCTTTAGGTTTTTTGTTGGGACTGTTTCCAGAACTTTTAAATTTTATTGGAATTCCACTTCACGTTCTTCACGTTACTTTATCGACAGGGGCCATTGCCGCTTCTATTCCAAGTCTCGGAGTTGGTATTTTTGAAACTGCTCTTTTTTGGAGAAGCATAATAGGACTTGCGGCGGTAGGATTTATTAATATTTTTGTTAGTTTTTCTTTTGCATTTTTTGTAGCAGTTCGGGCCAAGAAAATATCTTCCATTAAGAGAAGATTAATTTACCGATCGGTTATGAAACGTTTTTTATCTAGACCGGCATCTTTTTTTATACCTCGGAATTAACCACCTGCAACTGCTACTAAAATTGTAATTTGATCACTTGGTTGCAGTTTTGTTTTTAAACCTTTTAGGTATTTTATATCTTCGTTTCCCAAAAAAATAGTTATGTAATTATAAATTTGGTTCGAGTCGCTCAATATTTTTATCTTTATACCTGGAAATTTTTCTTCAAGTTCATCTATAGCTTCTGCTATTGTTATACATTTTACAT
>JAURXW010000324.1 GCA_030654205.1 Bacteriovorax sp. | reverse complement strand
GTAAGTCATCAACACTCCACACATTTTAAATCTAATTATTTCTAGTAAATTGTCTATATCAACTCAAAACACATGGAGGTGTTTACATGGACAATACTATTTTGAAAAAGCGATTAAGTACTTTTAAGACTGACAAGGGGGTTTTAAAAAATGTTAGCGATGAGCTTTTAATGGATATACTCTGCGCATGGGAGTCCTGGCCAGGAAGTGCTAGAGATTTCTATACCTCAATAGGAATGAATTGGAAGCAAATGGCAAAACTAATGGGGAAAGCAAAAAAATTAAAACGCGAAGGTCGCTTTCCAGAGAGCGAATTTAAAGAAATAAAAATTAATTCGGAAAGTGGACAAATTATGGAATCAACACCATGTTCGGGCGTTGAAATTATCTGGAACAATGGAAAAATTATTCGATTTTCCCAAGTAGATTTATTAGTAGATTTTTTAAAAAAGGCAGCATGACATGATCGCATTGAATCGTAGAACTAAAATATTTGTGAGTAAAGAACCAACGGATATGAGAGCTTCCTACGATTCATTGTTTTCAAGAGTCAAAAATACACTCGAAAAAGATCCTTTTTCAGGACATTTATTTCTATTTATTAATGGCGGCAGAACCAGTTGCAAATGTATGTATTACGATGGAACTGGTTTTGTTATTATTTCAAAGAGAATGGACAAAGGTACTTTTTCTAAAATTAATCCAATGTTCCGCGGTGAAATTGTTTTAACTGGGGCAGAATTCGGACTATTTTTCGAAGGGGCCAATTTGGAAAAAAGATTCATTGAAAGTCCTGCTCATATTCAAAAAAACATTAACATTCTCCAATGAAATAACTTGCCAGGCCGTTTGTTATTTTAGACAATAAGCGCGTGACTCAACAACACTTATTCGATGTAATTCCCAATGATAAATTTGATCTTCTAACTAAAGAAGAGTTAATTCTTCTTTTTAAGCATGAAGAAAAAATGAAGCTTTATTATCAAAAAGAAAATGAAGAGTTAAAGAAGAAGTATGACCTCGTGGACCAAAAAAACTTTCTAATTGAAGACCAACTTGTATCTATAAAAAATAAATTATTTGGTAAGAGTTCTGAAAAGTCCCCTAAGGTTAACACTGATACCGGTGCTAAAGATCCAAAAAAACGAAAAGTAAAAGTTCAACTTCCAAGTCTTCGCTATCCAAATACTCCATTAGTTGAAAAAGATATTGAACTTGAAGTGCTTCCATCGTGTAATGCTTGCGGAACTGAAATGGAAGACTCGGGCATGACTGAAGATTCAGAATATTTAACAGCTATTCCTAGACAATTCTACGTCGTCAGAGTCAAAAGACATAAGTATCGTTGCAGTTGCTGCCATGGAGACCTTAAAACGGCCCCAGCGCTTCCAAAAATTAAAGCTGGATCAAGCTATAGTGACGACATGGTTATTGATGTGGCCATGTCAAAATATTGCGATTTAATTCCAATTGAAAGATATTCAACAATGGCCCACAGATCAGGAGTCATGGATTTACCACCAAATAGTTTAATCCAATCGACTCACAATCTCGCTGATTTTGTAATGGATGCCTACGATAGATTAAAATTGGAAATCACTATAGCGAAAATACTTCACGCCGATGAGACTCCACATAAAATGCTTGAAGGAGATGAAAAATCGAATTGGTATCTATGGGGATTTTCTACAGACAGGACAAGTTATTTCGAAGCACATAATACTCGCTCAGGAGATATTGCAAGTGACATTTTAAAAGATTCTTCTTGTGAGTTTTTAATTACAGATGTTTTTTCTGGTTATATAAAGGCAGTTCGAGAGGCAAATGCTTATAGATTAGAGAATAATTTAAACGAATTGCTAAGTGCTTATTGTAATGCTCACGCACGAAGAAAGTTTAACGATTCGTTGATAAATTTTGAGGCTGAATCGAAATATTTTATAAAATGTTACAGGAAAATATATCGCCTTGAGAAAGATAAAGAAACAAGTTTCGAAAAGAAGAGAAGCTGGCAACGTATTTATTTTAAATTAATGGAAAGAAGAGCGATTGTGCTTAGAAATAGCTGCTCAGAGAAAAGCACTCTGGGGAAAGCGATAAGATATTTAATAAATAATTTTGTTGGATTAACTTTATTTTTAAATTACTCAGATGTTCCAATTGATAACAACTCTCAAGAGCGATTAATGAGGAGTCCTGTTATTGGAAGAAAAACCTGGCATGGAACTCATTCTAAAAGAGGGGCTAAGACGGCGACGATAATTTTTTCGTTAGTAGAGTCCTGCAAATTGAACAAAGTTAATCCGAGAATTTATTTTAAAAAATTAGTTGAGGCCATCCATCAAGGAAAAGCTGCCTTTACTCCGGCCGAATATGCAGATATTGCCGATTAGTGCGTGCCACGTGGACGACTTACGCTAAATAATTGCCTCCTTCATAACGAAGGAAGCTCTTTAACAATTAAATACAATAGAAGAAAGAACTCCATGGCCTCTTAAGGAACAACTATGGAAATTATAAAAAGAAAATCAGGCATACGTTACCGTGAAATGTATTGGCTAAACGGACAACCAATTAAAAGTCCTATATTCAGAAGAAAAACTGACTGTGTTCAATGGCTAGCAAAGCAAAGATCGCAAAAAGTTGAGAATGAACTTTATGGTGATTTGCAAAAGCTTCGACAGATAAAGACGATTGAAGAGTTCGGTCAAGAGTGGCTCAAAAGCAAAGAAGCTATGGGAATCACCAAATCCACTCTGCGCAATTATGAGTCTTACTTAAGAGTTCATATTTGCCCCACATTTAGAAATAGAGACCTAAAGACTATTCAGAAATTTGAGTTAGAGAATTTCCAACTTAAACTGAAAAGCACCCATAATGCGAAAGGTGCTAACCTTATTATCACTGTGGTAAAAACTCTGTTCAAAGAAGCTTTACGTGAAGGTTATCTTGTAAAAAATCCTGCCGAGTTTATTAAAAAATTCTCCGAGGATAATGTTCGAGAGCTTTATTGGACGAGATCAGAGATTGATCAATTCTTAAAAGCCAATTATCTATCAGATCTTCACGATTTATTTCGGGTCTCCGTTTTTAACAGTGGGAAGCAGTGTTTCTTGAATCTTTTAGTCTGATAACGAGCATGAATTTAAAACTCTTGTAAAATTTAGTTACCACACTTTATTTTAACAGGAGAACCCATGCTCACCAATGAGTTTACACAAACGCTTCAGCTTCCGGAACTAAAAATTATCAAGTGTCTTCGAACTGGCAAGCTGGATTCTGAATTTGAACTTGAGAAAACTTCTAAATTTGAAGTTTGCCCTAAATGTGCTACTCGTTCTTGGACCACCTACGATCACGTTTGGGTTCGTATAAAAGATGCACCAATTCGTGATCGTCACATCTATCTTAAAATCAAAAAAAGGCGTTTCTACTGTAAAACTTGTAAGAAGCCTTTTACCGAACCCGTTGCTGGAATTAGAAAGGGATTTAGAACTACTGAGCGCTTTAGAAAGCATATCATGTGGTGCTCTGATAATTTTTCAAATTTGAGTCAAGTACAGAGGCAATTAGACATTTCCTCTTCATTAAATCACAAGGCCTATTACGAACAACTCGGGCTTCAAATTAAAACAATTCAAAATGAATGGGCAACAACAATTGGAATTGATGAGCACGCATTTAAAAAAAATAAAAAAGGTGGATATCGAGAATTCGCAACTATCTTTGTGGAATATTCTCATAAGAGGGTTCGCGAATTGGCCTTAGGACGAAGTCCTGGAGAACTTTTTAGCAATGAAAAACTTATGGCCATTCCGGGTAGAGAAAATGTTAAAAATGTAATTATTGATCTCTCAAAAACTTATCATCGATTTGCCAGTGACTTTTTTCCCAACGCTAAAATTATTGCTGATCGATTCCACGTGATGAGATTGTTTAATAATATTGTTAATCAATATCGAAAAAATTGTACGGGCGATAAAAGAAAAAATCCTATTAGAAAACTTCTCTTAAAACGATCTGCCGATGTTGATCCACACATCAGGAGGGCCATTGATCGATGGCTAGATGAAAATCCAAGTGTACAAGAAGTTTATTATTATAAAGAGGCCATGCACCGATTTTATCGTATTAAAGGAATAAAACACGCGAGAAGAGTTTTAATAAAACTAACTGACCAGATGGCCCTCTCGAATTTGCCAGAAATAAAAACACTTCGAAAAACACTCTGCCAATGGAGAAATGAAATTCTTCAATTCTTTGAAAATGGATTAACTAATGGCCGCACGGAAGGCTTTAATCGAGTCGCAAAATTAATCCAACGAAATGCTTACGGTTTTAGGAATTTTGAAAATTACAGGCGTAGATTGATCTATAGAACGATGTAATACAAAATTCTTGAAAAAAAGGCGCGACTTTTCCTCCCAAATTTCTTTGGGTTGTGAATCAGTTTGAAAAAAACTGAATTAGAATTAAATTTTAGAGAGTTGGTGACGATAAGGTCATCGTACGAGAGTTTGAAAGTTCAAAAAGCTTTGTGATTCAGATAAGTTCATG
>JAURXW010000306.1 GCA_030654205.1 Bacteriovorax sp. | reverse complement strand
TTGTACTTTTTCTTTTTTAGGGTAAGCCGTCATATTTTATAATTTTAACATAATCTGACATTTCTAGAGTCGAGTCATAAAAAACTGCCTAATTGGGCATTTAGTCTGGGCTTAATTCGTTGCTACACGTTGACCAAAATGATATGTTTTGCCCCTATGGGAAATTTTGATTTTATTGCATTTATACATTTAGTGTCTATTTCGCTACCTGGATTCTTATTGGCAATCGTTTGCCACGAAGCTGCCCATGCTTGGATGGCGTTCCGTTTTGGCGATCCAACTCCGAAGTTTCAAGGCCGATTAAGCCTAAACCCGGCCGTACATTATGATTTAATGGGCACCATTATATTTCCCTTAATTGGAGCCGCCATGTCGGTTGGTACAGGGGGAGGCGCGATGTTTGGATGGGCAAAACCAGTTCCCGTTGATTCTCGCCGTTTTAAAAATATCCGCTCTGGGATTTTTTGGGTTAGTTTTGCCGGTCCACTGGCCAATATTATTCTTATGATTATTTCGGCCCTTTTATTGGCGATCGTCTTTACAAAAGTTTCGCCAGACTTTGCCTTCCGCTCAATTTTCATTTCAATGCTAAAGCAGTCAGTCACTATCAACGTATTGCTAGCTGTTTTTAATCTCATTCCTTTTCCTCCATTAGATGGCTCAAAAATGGTTTCCTCAATGTTGGATTATAATGCTGCAAGAAAGTTTGAAGAGCTTCAGCGCTTTAGTTTTGTATTTATCTTTATTTTAATTTTAACACCTGTACTTGGTTATATTATGTATCCCGCTTTGGTGTTTAGTGAGTATTTGGTAAATGTTTTTATTCATTTACTAGCTGTAATGTAAAAAATAGTTTGTTTAAGGTTTAGGACGAATCATGTTAGATACATCTATTCAAGTTAAGACAGATCACTTCGATGGCCCTTTGGCTTTATTACTTCTTCTTATAGAAAAAGAAGAAATGAATATTCGCGAGCTCGATCTAACAAGAATTACGAAGCAATATTTAGAATATCTCGCCCAAATGAGAGATCTAAATTTCGATGTGGCGGGAGATTATCTTTTTCTTGCCTCTACTTTGTTGCTTTTAAAATCTAAAATTTGCATAACCGAAGAAGAGTCAAAAAATTTAGAATTAGATCTGGGCATTGAAGGAATGCATATTACCTCACAATCTGAGTTAATTCGTCGCCTGGAAGAACTTCAATTATATCAAAAAATGTCTAAATTGCTTTGGGATTTAGATAAAAAAGGTCATCAGATTTTTGTTAAACCGCGAGTTGATAGAAAAGCGATCGTTAATTCAATTTTAACACCCATGGATTTAAATTCATTAACTCTTACCATGGTCGATTTTCTTTTTAGACAAAGACGAAAATACACCGTGGTGAAGCGCGATCGTTTATCTATTAAGGAAAAATTAAAATTTTTAAAATCTAATTTGAAAGTTGGTGAACAAACTACTTTTGATACGCTGTTGGAACTTAATGGTCAGCCTGAAGTATCTGAGGAAGGCGAGGTTAAAGATCCAACTGATAATATTGTTATTACTTTTATCTCTCTTTTAGAGCTTGCCCGTTTAAAGCGTATCAACGTTTTCCAAAACGAAGACCGCAGCACCATTTATATAAATGTCGTGCGCTCGTTAGAAGATTTCGATGTAGAGCAAGCCAATGGATTTGAAGATGAAAACGTAGTTCCAACGTCACCGGAAAATATGGTGGTTTCAGGTAACTCGAGTGAAAAACTCGTGATTGAAGATTTAGGAGAGTACACCGAAGAAGCTCCAGAACCAAAAGTCGAAGTGGTTGCGGAACTTCTTAGCAGTGAAAGCGAAGAAGATTATTTAGAAAAATACGGAGAACTTCTCACGACTCCCGATAGTTTAGATGAAGGCGCAAAATTAATTCAGTAAGAATTTAGTTAAGAGGATGTTATGGATCAAAATTTAGATCAAATAAATGAGATTGCAATGGATGCAAATGTAGACCAAGAAAACATTGAAGATGGTGTTGAGCTTGTCACAAGATTTCCCACAGAGGAAGACTTGGAATTCCCAATGCTAATGTCTGAAAATGTTTCTGAAGAAAAAATAGTTGAAGAAAACATGATTCCTGACGAATTGTTATGGCAGGCCCGTACAGGCTTAAGTGCAGACACACTTTGTGGAGCAATAGAAACAATTATTTTCATGAGCGACAAACCAGTTTCAATTCAAAAAATAAAAGCCCTTATAGATGAAGACATGCCTTTAAAGGTTATTCACGAATCTCTTCAAAGACTTCAGGCAGAGTACGAAGAAAAACATCATGGACTTCGCCTTTTAGAAGTGGCCGAAGGTTACCAATACCGAACGAAAGCAACTTACTCTAAATACGTACAAGATATTTTCAAAATTAATTCTTTGGTCCTTTCGCCAACAGCATTGGAAGTTTTAGCAATCTTGGCTTACAAACAACCAGTTTCAAAAGTTGAAGTTGATAAAATTCGCGGCGTGGATAGTGGACATATTGTCCGTGCACTTATGGATAAACGTTTAGTAAGAGTTGTCGGTCGTTCAGATGAATTGGGTCGCCCAGTTCTTTACGGAACAACTCCAGAATTTTTGGAAGTATTTAATCTTCCAGACCTTTCGGCCCTTCCACCAGAGCATGAGTTAGATGAAATGTCTCGCGTATCTACAGTCGGTAAAATTGCAGATATCAAAACTCTTGTTCACGATGGCGATAAGGCCCGTTTTAAATTTGACGAAATCGAAGAGCTTGATCAATTAAGTGAATCTATTAAAAATATTTCAGCTGAAACAGATTTTACAACTTCACTAAAAGTTGAAGAGAAGAAACGCTTATCTTCGGAAGGATCTGAAATTAAATCAGCCTTTGATTTGCTCGAAGAATTTGTAAATAAAAGATTAATTTCAGAACAAAACAAATTAGCTTTTGAATCAATGCTTACGACTAATATTATTGATCCAAAAGTTATTGAAGATTTAGAGGCCGGTCCTTTTAATACACCTATGCTTGATGACGATGAAGAAGATTTTGAAATGATTGATCTTGATACAGGTCTTCCAATTTCTTTTGCTGATGGTTTTGAAATTGAAGAAGATGATGGATTAGGTTTTGACGATAGTCTTATTGCTGATGGCGAATACGATATTGTTGTCGATCTAGAATTTGATACCGAGGATTCGGAAGAAGAAGCACTCTCTAAAGCATTAGATGCAGCTTTTTCTAATCTCACAGGGGAAACACTAGAAAGTCGATTAAGTGACGAAGAATTTTCTTTTGGTGGCGTCCTTGAGGAAAAAAATCAAGAACTCGACGAACTAACAGAAGTGACGATTGAAAAAGGTCATGATTTAGACCTCGATCTTTCTTTTCTAAAGGATGAACTTCAAGAAAATAAGGCAGACCCTGAGAATTACTAGGGTCTTGAAAAGCTTTTAGCTAATTTTAAGACGCTACTTGACACATTACGGGCCGTAGCATAAAAAACGGCTCGAACATTTAAATAATTAACCAAAAAACCGCCGCGAAGGCAGATTGGAGGACTCAATGGCAACTACTAGCTCTAAGAAGACAACCGTCTCTAAAAAAACCCAAGAACGAATCACTGAAACTCAAACTGGTACAATCACAGTACGTTTACAAAAATATATCGCTGATTGTGGTGTAACTTCTCGTCGTAAGGCCGAAGGTCTTATCACTCAAGGTCGAGTTACTGTAAACGGCAACATCGTGATGGAACTTGGAACTAAAGTTGACACAAAAAATGATATTGTTTTAGTTGATGGGCATCTTGCAGATTTAAATGCAGTTGAACCAATATATTTAATGCTCCATAAGCCTCGTGGAATGGTTACAACTCTTAGTGACCCTGAGGGACGTGAGACTGTTATGAATCTTGTAAAAGAGATTTCAGAGCGTATTTATCCCGTTGGTCGTCTCGATTATTTATCAGAAGGCCTTCTTCTTATGACTAATGATGGTGAATTTGCCAACATGATTATGCACCCAAAATTTAATGTTACCAAAGTCTATGAAGTAAAAGTTTTTGGTTCAGTTACTGAAACAATTATTAATAAACTTAAGGCCGGAGCTTATTTAGAAGAAGGTTTTGTAAAACCAACTTCAGTCCGAGTTATTAAGCAACTTCCAACAAAAACTTGGATTGAATTTAGACTTAACGAAGGTAGAAATCGCGAGATCAGACGTCTTTGTGAAGCAGTTGGTTTAACAGTTGATAAACTTAAACGTTTAGCTATTGGTGGACTTTCAGTTGAAGGCGTTGCTCCAGGAAATTTCCGATTAATGTCTAAGGCCCAAATGCTTGGTCATATTGGATTAAACGAAGATGGAACACTTAGAAAAGTTCTTAATGCCGAAGGATTTATTTCACAAAAACGTACAATCGATCTTAAGAAAAAACGTCCTCAACCAGGGACTGTGGCAGATGATGAAACATTTGTTAAATTTAGAAGAGAGACTTATTTTGATTCGTTAAAACTAATTCAAGATAACAAAGCTCTGGTTTCAGATAAAATTAATAAACTTGAAACACAAGTTTATGTTGAAGAACAAAGATCTTATATTGAACGACGTAAGAAAGTTGATCAAGTTAAGGCTGACATCAAAAATCATAATTTAGCAAAAACTAGCTTTAGACCAGCAAAGTCTAATCCATAATAAAAAAGCCCGCTTTCTTAAGCGGGCTTTTTTTATTTAATTATCGTAAGTAATAACTTTTGAAGCCGTTACATAATCTTGTAAAATATCCATTGAATATTCAAGGGCCTGTTGAGCATAAGGAATATTGCTCGCGTCTTTTAAATTCTCAGTAAAATGAGCCTGCTTAATTAGAGCAGCACACATTCTCATAAATTCCGCACTTCCTTCAAAGTACTCTTGCTCATTTTCAGTTAACATTACTTGCGCAAGCATCGTGTTGAGAGATCGGATAAGCCTTACTTGATTGTCCGTAAGCTCGCTTCCATCAATTTCAATTCTAATCAATCTTTCTTTTACTGAAGTTTGTGCTGACATAAAAATCTTCCCCATAAGTTGTTCAAGGTTTCATTTTTATTTATCGCCATAATTGGGGAAGTATTTAGAACTTTAAACTGGAGCGATTAGTTCTATTTCTTAGTAGACAAAGGCTTTTTTTGGGTTTACTATCGGCTTAATCATATCGCGGGATGGAGCAGTCTGGTAGCTCGTCGGGCTCATAACCCGAAGGTCATAGGTTCAAATCCTATTCCCGCAACCAATTTTTTACCCAATAAATTCAAGAGCTTAAGCTGGAAAACGACCGTGACACGCTTGTGCATTTTCGTCTTTTTTTTCGAAAATGTGCCACAAATGTGCCACGGCCGACAGAACGGCTATCCTAGGTACGCAGTGGATAAGTCAAAAAAACTCAATCATATTAAAAAGATAAACATCCGGCTATCCTAGGTAC
>JAURXW010000262.1 GCA_030654205.1 Bacteriovorax sp. | reverse complement strand
CCGCCGCCGCCGCCGCCATTCATCCCAACACCACCGTTGACACAAATAAAGCAAATGCTTCCGCCACCACCAAGCCCTAGACCACCTGGATAATTCATTCCTGGGCCGTTCATGCCAATCTGAGCATTAAGTCCAATTCCGCCACCACCGTATGGGTTGAATCCCCCATTCATGTTGCCGTACGGGTTATAGTTACCACCCATATTGCCACCAATATTACCGTATGGATTATATCCGCCACCGTTAAGACCACCCATGCCGCCGTATGGATTGTATCCACCACCGTTGAGTCCGCCCATACCGCCGCCGCCACCAATACCAATATTTAAACTTCCGCCTATACCCATTCCCATGCCAGGCATTCCGTATCCCATCATTCCAGCTAAACCATTTCCAAGACCCATTCCGAGTCCCATTCCAAATCCGCCACCCTGACCGTAGCCAGCGCCACCAATTTGAACACCGGCACCATAGCCACTGCCGTAGTATGGACCCATCATTCCGCCTAGAAAACCCGATGAATAGCCAGCACTTTGGTTTGGATTTCCGAATCCGCCATAACCATTGCCAGAATATCCGCCATAACCAGCGAATTGTCCCATTCCCGAACCATTGCAAGAGCTTATTCCTGGCTGAGCCTGGTCAATTAAAACAGGATTAGCTCCCAATGAAGAACTATAGTCTAAGAAAGAATTAAATCTATTTGTACATTCTTTCTGTCCAGACGCGTAAGAATTGGCATAAGCTTCGGCAGTTTTATATTGATATTTTGAACTAAAATAAGAAGCACCAAAAAAAGCTAATGGTTGCATCGCTGCTACAGCAACATCCTTCCATGAGGTCTCTTGCTGCCTAGCCTCGTTACAGTTTACACAGTCAACGCCTGCTTCGGCCCCAGCAATGGAGACTTGCATATTCAAGCAATAACTTCTCTCAGATCCTGGTGGATAACCAGAACACTCTAAGGTGCTTGCCGCTTGGGCCAAAGGATCAATTAACATGGTAAAAGAAACCAATGTTAATAAAAATTTAGTGCTGTAAAATCGTTTCATAAACGCTTCTCCAAAGTACTTGTAGAGCAAAAAGTTCAACTCAATTATAATTTTCGGTAATTATGGGCGAAAAGTTTAGAGGGATTTTTGTGCCTAGAGCATTTTTGTCCCATTTTTGACTTAATCGTCTGTAATTACTTAAATATTATTTTAGGCAACGGCCATCGAATGCAGAAAAACTTTAGGAATCTCAATTACAAACTTGGTATGTAAAGAATTTGTATCAATCCAAAGCTTTCCTTTATGGGCCTCTATAATTCTTTGACTAATACTCAGACCAAGACCAGTTCCCTTCCCTGCGATTTTTGTCGTATAAAAAGGAGCTAAAATTTTATCAACATCTTCTTTTTTAATCCCCGGACCACAATCGGTAATAGTGATGGCCACAGATTCACCTTGATCAATAAATTCCAACTCGACCCATTTTTTTTCATGGCCTTCAATTGCATCAAAAGCATTATTCATTAAATTTAATAAGACTTGGGAAATTTCAACTGCACGACAGTCAATATAAATAGAGTGAATATTGGGAGAAAACTTGATAGCTAAAGTTACATTATTAATTTTAAATTTTTCTGCACAAAAAGACATTGTGTCTTCAATTATATTATAGATCGATTCATTTTTAATTTGAGTTCCATTTGCATTTCTTGAAAAAAAGCCCAGTCCTTTTATAATCTTTGCAATTCTATCTGTAGTATCCGAAATTTTATTGGCATATTTTGTAAGCTTTTCTGCAGAAAAATCTTTTCTGTTGATTGTAGTGGATAATTGTTGAGAAGCCAGCTTGATGATCGCCAAAGGATTATTTATTTCGTGGGCAATTCCAGAGGCCATTTCTCCAAGGGACGCCATTTTTAAGGCGTGATTAATAACTATCTCGTGTTTTTTTAATTCGGTAATATCGCTGATATAGCCGTGCCATAAAATGCTGCCATCACCAGCTCTTTCTGGATTTGCATTTCCTCTAACCCATTTCTCTCCGCGCTCTGGTAAAATAAGTCGATAATCATGGCTCCATTTACTCATATTTAAAGCTGAGTCTTGAATAGATTTTGTCACGGAAGCTAAATCTTCTGGATGAATGCGAGAAAAAACTTTGGAAGCATCCATTCGAACTTCTTTGGAAGTTAGTTCATAAATTTCTTCAATAAGATTTGAAGAATAAGGAAACGAAGTCCTTCCATCTGAAAACATTTGAAAGGTATAAATAAAGCCTGGTAAATTTTCTGCTAATTTATTAAGCAAAGAAAAGGATTCATTTTTAATTTTTATAGATTGTCTTAACTCGATTAAATAAATGGCCTGCTCACCTAACATTTTTAATTGTTCAAGTTGAGTTTGAGAGAGCTTTCGAGGTTTATGATCAATAACACATAAAGTACCAATTGAATTTCCAGCTTGATCAATTAAAGGCTTGCCCGCATAAAAAAGAACATTTGGCTCCCCTGTAACTAAAGGGTTATTTTGAAATCTCTTATCAAGTCTAGCATCTTCAACATAATAAATTTCGGTTTGATTAATAGCATGACCACAAAAAGATATATCTCTCGGTGTCTCGGAAACGGATAGACCAACAGTCGATTTAAACCATTGACGGTTTTCATCAACCAAACTTATTAGACAAATAGGAACATCGCAAATAAGTGCTGCCATTTTAGTGATAGCATCAAAATGAGCTTCAGCTCCAGTATCTAAAATTTGATAAGATTTAAGTGCTTCGATTCTTGTTTTTTCATTTATGGGAATTAGTGGTTTTATCATAATCAAAGTTTATCAAAAAAATATTTTAAAATATCTTTAAGATTTTAAGAGCTAAAAGTTCCGGACAAAAATGCTTGCTTAATCAATCTTTTTGGAATTATTCTTGATAAAAATAATTGCAGGTAACCAAATGGCTTTAAGTCTAATTTTTCAATGGCTCGCTTTAGTTCTCTTAATGGGTCTAGGGATCTACACGATGTGGATTATTAAAAATGAAAAAAAAACTTATATCGAAAATGCTCATATTATAATCTTTAAGCAATTTAAGCTTTTTACTCCCGCATGGTGGGGAGAAGTTCCAACCAATTCTGAAAATGAACTTTGTTTTAAAAGACTAGATACCCGCTATGACTGGGAAGCTCGTTTTATTTGGAATCCAACTGAAAATCAAAAAGATCTCATCGAACTTTTCAAAGAACATATAGAAGATCGAAAAATATTATTCGATGAAGATACCAGCATCATATATAACCCAAGTGATTTTAAAGAAGGTGCCCTTATTACAAGTGGCAACTATGAAATGGTAAGACTTGAAGGAACAGCAACGGCAGATCGCCAAGACAGGCTTTACTATGATGCTTTTATAATTCGCAATAAACTTAGCGGCGAATTTCTCTATGCTGAAAGTAAAAGTTCGATCTTAAATGGTTTGGTAGAAGGGCCTTATTTTGAAGCGGTGATGACCAGCATGGAACTAGCTTAAAAATAAAAAAAGCTCCCGAAGAAGCTTTTTTTATAAAAAATTTCTTAGAAATTTAATTAATTCTTTTTCGGTGAAAACATACGAATTTTTGAAACTAAAAATGCAATCAATTCTTCATCAGCACCAAATACATCATCAATCAAATCACAATTTAAAACGAAATCTTTCATTCTAATCGCAATTTGGTGAAGTGATTCAACCAAGTAAAGACCTCCGATATTTTCGCCATTAAATGACTTAATGATCTCTTTTCTAGCATGGTTAAACATTTCTGATTCAGTAACATCTTCTGGAAGGTTATCAACTCCCATTTTTTCTTCGACTTCTTCAATAGCTTGCTCGCGAACATCTTCGTCTGTCGCAAAGCTAACACCGTACTCAGTGGCCATGGCCTCAATGAGCTCTTCTCTTTTAGTAGAATGAAATTCAATCAACTTTTTCTCTTTAAGATTGTTAATTGTGTAACTAGCGAGGGCGCGCAATGTATCAAAATCTGTTTTCATTGAAACCTCAATTAATGAATATTCTCTTTAAGTGTAGCGAGTTAAACTCTATCGCACAAGAAACTTTTTAATTTTCTTGACTTTCTTGCCCCTATGAATGGATTTTAAAATACAAATGGAAACAAAAAATAACAAACAAGACCCGAATTCTGAGAGCAATATCAATTTTGTACCGGCCAAATCCGCACTTTCCTGGGATGAGTATTTCATGCTTCAGGCCATGATTGCGGCTTTTAAATCCAAAGATCCGGCCACCAAAGTCGGCTCAGTTTTTGTGGATAAAAATAATCATCAGATTACTATGGGCTATAACGGCTTTGTTGCCGGAATCGACGAATCAAAAGTACCTTGGGGCAAAGATAAAAGTGCGCCTCTCGAATTTCAAAAATATGGTTATGTCGTGCACAGCGAAGCAAATGCTATTTTGCATGCGAGTCGATCTCTTGAGGGCGCACGTGCTTACGTTACCCTATTTCCCTGTAACGAATGCGCCAAGCTGATAGCTTCATCAAAAGTAAGCGAAGTGGTCTATTTGTCAGATAAGCATCAAGAAACCGAAAGTAATCGTATCGCCAAAAAGATTTTTAATTTATCAGGTGTTAGTTTTAGGCCCTTGGAATTTCGACCTGAAATCCTCGGTAATTTAGCAGAGCATTTGCAAAATCTCCTAACCGATATTTAATAAAAATAGTCCTTTCTAATAAAGCCGTCTCCTCCTATAATGAGGCGAATCCCAACATTTACATTCTAATCTAGGAGAACCCGCATGAATCCTTTTATTGTCGTTCCAGACGGCTTCGATAAGTCACTATTTGAAGAATTAAAAAAAATATCAACTTTAAATGTTCATCCAACTTCTAAAGTTTCCGAAGATGAATTAAAGGCCCTGCTTCCAAAAGTTGAAGGTCTCATTATTCGATCAGCAACAACAATTAACAAAGAATTACTAGATCTTGCTCCCAATTTAAAAATTGTTATTCGCGCAGGCGAAGGTACAGATAATATTGATAAAGTTCTTTGTGCCGAACGCGGAGTAAAAGTTGCCAACACTCCAGGGGCCAATAACAACTCGGCTGCCGAACAAGCAGTTGCTTTGATGATGACGGTACTGAGAAATACAGCGCTGGCAGATGCCACAATGAAAGCTGGAAAATGGGAAAAAAATTCTCTAACAGGTTTAGAACTTTGGAAGAAAAAAGTTGGAATCGTAGGTTTTGGCCGCATCGGACAAATTGTCGCTAAGAGGATTTCTGGATTCGAGCCAGAAGTTTTATTTTTTGATCCAGTCTTGATGAGTTCAGACCTTCCCAACACTAAAAAAGTAAATGATCTAAAAGAAATTTTTTCTACTTGTGACATCATTACACTTCACACCCCACTTATGCCTCAAACCAAAGGTATGATTACGGCCGAACTTTTAAACCTGATGAAAAAAGATGCTATTTTAGTCAACGCTTCTCGCGGCGGAATTGTCGACGAAGATGCGCTTTATACTGTTTTAAAAGAAAAGAAAATCAGAGGAGCTGGATTTGATGTATTTGCAGTGGAGCCACTTCCTGCAGACTCTAGACTTTTAGAATTAACCAATTTAGTTATGTCTCCACATGTTGGAGCCTCAACTGAAGAAGCCCAATTTCGCGTAGGTGAAATGGCCGTATTCCAAATTAATGAATTTTTCAAAAACAATAATTTACTAAATGAAGTAAAGGCAAAATAAATCATGAAAACATTAGCGATTATCGGTTCTCAATGGGGCGACGAAGGAAAAGGCAAGATCACTGATTTACTAAGTGAAAAATGCGATATTGTCGTTCGCTACCAAGGTGGCAACAATGCTGGACACACGATAATCGTCGATGGAAAAAAAATCGTGCTTCATTTAATTCCCTCTGGAATACTCCATGCTCATTCAGTTGCCGTTATCGGACATGGAGTAGTTTTTGAGCCTGAAGCTTTTCAAGTTGAACTTAAAAAAGTTGCCGACGCCGGAATAGTTGTTACAACCAAAAATTTAAAAATTTCTGAAAATGTAACAGTCATCACTAGCTATAATAAACTTTTAGATGCCGCTCGTGAATCTCAAGGCAGTGTCAAAATCGGAACAACTGGCAAAGGAATCGGCCCCGCCTACGAAGATAAAATCGCCAGACGCGCAATTAAGCTTAAAGATCTTTTTGATCTTCCGACGCTTAAAATTAAACTGGCCAGAAATCTTGAAGAAAAAGAAACGCTGTTTAAGCATCGCTATGATATTGCTTTTCCAAGCGTTGATGAAGAGGCCCTTCGACTTTTTAACCTCGGTAAAAATATCGCGCCTTTTATGTGTGATACTTTTTCATACTTAGATCAGGCCATAATCCAAAATAAAAAAATTCTTTTTGAAGGGGCCCAAGGTATCCTTCTTGATATTGATTATGGAACTTATCCGTACGTGACTTCATCGTCGACTGCCTTAGGTGGAGTGTACACAGGTGCTGGAATTCCAGAATCAAGTGTTGAAGAAGTTTTAGGTATCACGAAAGCCTACACAACTCGCGTTGGTGAAGGACCATTTCCAACAGAATTGTTTGATTCGCTTGGTGAAGAAATCCAAATCAAAGGCCATGAATTCGGTGCGACTACCGGAAGAAAGCGCCGTTGTGGCTGGCTAGACTTGCCACTATTAAAATACGCCGTCAAAGCTTCAAATCTAACTTCAATTGCCTTAACCAAACTTGATATTTTAAGTGGTATCAAAGAACTTAAAGTTTGTGTAGCCTACGAATATGAAGGAAAGCGAATTGAAGTTGCTTATCCAGGAATTGATCTTACTAAGGCCACTCCAATCTATAAAAGTATGAAACCATTCACCGATAATTTTGCAGACAAGCTTTCTATTGAGCTTGAAATGTATATCAAAGAAATTGAAAACTTTTTAGGCATACCTGTTGGAATTATTGCTTTTGGCCCAGAGAGAAAAGAAATAATTTTCAGAAAAGATTATTTTGAAGACGATATTCAACCAGAACTAGATTTAAGTTCTTGGGGAAGACAGGCCGGTGGACTGGAAGGAATTTATCCACAGGTTGACTTGGAAAAACTTAGTCGCAACAACGCTACGACAACTAAAAAATAACATAATTATATGAATAAAAGTAGGCTACTCGACATCCTTCTAGCTATCAGCTTTCTAGGATTGCTCGGCACCTATATTGAAACTCATTATATTAAGTCTCATCAACTTGTAAAAAAAAATAATTCACTAGTGATTAAAGCAAATGATATTTTACGCTATAAAACATTTATAGCGGATTCTGTATTAAATACCAGTGTCACATCAAGCGCATGCACTTTATTTTTAAAAAACTCAGCTGAACTCTCGATGATTGACTACGCTAATGAATTTTTTGATCATCAAGTTGATTCAATTATTAAAACATGTTCGGGAGCATTTCCAGCAGTCTTGCAGCAACGAATTGATAAGGCCTTGCTTCAATGTAAAAACTCTAAAAGAGATAATTTTAGCAAAGAATGCTACGCCAGCTTAATCGATGCTAAAACTTCAAGTGTGGCCATTATTATCAAGACAGACGTTAATCCGAAAGACTTGAGTGCTGCTCTTTTACTGCACTTGATAGCACATCAATTCACCACAGGAGAATACCTAGAACATCCTGAGAGAAGTTTGGATATCGTCGACAATCTTTTAGATAAAGAACCAAATTATCTAGGTGGCTACAGATTTAAGCTTCTACTACTTTCATCGAGCTCTTTAAATTTACAGGAATATTATGCTGATACTTTTCAAGATACACTTGAAGAAGCCAGAATATTAGCACCCAACGATTACGAAATAGAAGAATTAGCAATTGGAGAAAAGGCAGGCATTTTTAAAGTATCCAATACAAAAAACTCTGATGAATTGATAAATTATTTAAATATCCAAACAAAGAAACATCCTAGCCTCTGGATTTACGATTATTACAAGGCCCATGCTATTTACGACGAGGGCAATGGTAACTATCAGCAGGCCCTAAGTATTATAAAAAATGCACTTATTAAAATGCCCGATGAAAAGAGATTGATGCAAACTTTGCTGAATATGACAGGAGAAGATGATTATAAAAAGAAACATCCCTTTATTTTAAGTATTGGTTTTAGCCTGGATGATTTTTAATCTTACTTAGGCAATAAAATCTCTTAGCAGACAAAAATTAAAAATTTGTTAGTCTAGTATTATGAAATTTGTCACAATTCTATTTACGTCTTTTTTTGTTTTGTCTGCATTTGCTCAATCTATCGATGAAGTCCATGTTTACAAATCAAAACGAAAAATGGAAATGCTGGCACATGGAAAAGTCGTTAAAATCTATCAGGTAATGCTTGGACGAGGTGGAAAAAATCCCAAACGACAAATGGGTGACAATCGCGTACCGGAAGGGCAGTACATGCTCGATTACAAAAATAGCAATTCCCTATTTTATAAATCTATTCACCTCTCATATCCCAACGATGAAGATCAAAGAAGGGCCAGCGAAGCTGGTGTAGAGCCAGGTGGCGATATAATGATTCATGGTTATCCAAATTACCCATCCACATTTTTCAAATTTTTAAAACGCGTTGGTTTAATAAAACTTGTGGATTGGACTGCAGGCTGTATATCTGTAGACGATAATGAAATGGAAGATATTTTTAATAATATTGAAGTGCCAATACCAATAACTATTTTTCATTAACAATTAAATTAACGAATTTTCTCCAATGCCAAAATAACTTCTTTAAAAGTACCCTCTAAATACTCAGTTTTTTTAAGCTGAATAAAACTTAATAGTTCTTCATCCGTACAATTGTTTTTGTACATATGAATAACGAACTCATGAGCTACAATAAAGACAGCGGCAAAGAATGGAATTTTGGACCAGCCAATACCTCTTGGATATCCAGATCCGTCGTATTTTTCATGATGATTCATTAAAATTTTATCAATATCAGGTGGGGCATCTTCAAGCTTATTTAATACATCAATTGCAATTTGAATATGGCCACGATAACTTTCAATTTCTCGTTTAGTAAAATTTTCTACTGAATCCTCAGCCAATTCAATTTCCCAATATTTTTCATTTTTAATGCCTACATCATGAATAAGTGCTGCCAGGGATAGCTTGATTGCATTATTTTCATTAGAGTGACTTGTATGACTTAAAATGGCATTAGAAAGATACCCCACCATTAAAGAATGCTCTGAAAGAAAATTCTTCTTCATCATTAATAACTTCCAAAATGATTGTAAACTCTCATCTTGATCAATTAACTGATGAAGTAATTCGATAGACCGATTGGCAAAAACCACAGCTTTTTGATTAAGTCCAAAATTACTTGAAAACTGATAAAACAGATCGTTGGAAAAACTTAAGTCTTCAGCAATATGAAGATTCGCTTCACGAGTTGGCAAATTGGAATAATCAGACTCATAGGCATTAATTGAATTTAAAAAATTTTCAAACTCATTTATACGTACATATAAAAAATCAATATTCTTTTTTTGAACCCTTAATATTTCTTTAGAAGTTACCTCACTTCCTTGTTTGAATAATTTAAGATATTTTTCGTCTGATAGTTTTATAAAAATATCACATTCAATGCGGTCAATTTTTAGTAAATATTCTTGCCTGATGGGCAAAAAACCAAATTCAAATTCATTAACCTCGTACTTCATACCTAATTTATCAGCAACAATATTAAGTAATTGCTGAACATTGGCTAAATTATTTATAAGAGTAATATTTTTATTGATAAATACTTTTGCTAGTCTTGTCTGAAAATATTTATTCTGACAAACACAAAGTCCAGGTGTTCGAGACATCGAAGTTTCTAATTTCGAAAGATTCGAATCATTTAAAATATCATCCGAAGAATAAAGACAAAAGCTATAATCATTAATCTTGGATAATTCTTGCTGGAAGTCTTCAAGACTTTCAACCAATCTGACTTCGCAAGAAAAAGTATTTTCAAATAAATATTTAAAATAAATGCCAAGCTTTTTATCTTGAAAAAATATTAGAAATTGCAAAAGTTACTCTCTTGGATAAATGTATATTAACTTCTAAACGGTTAAAAACACGAAAAAACTTAATTAATTTTCGTAAAAGATTTCTTAATTTATTATCAAGTATACCGATATTTAAACAAGGGAGCGATAAAAAGAGAAATGATCAACCTATCTAGTCAACTATTTACCGTTGAAGCAACAATTTTATTAGTTGGGCTTTTCGTTTCCTTTGCGGTTTTGTATGCCATAAATAATTCAACTGAGATAAAATTAACTTCACTACATGTAAAAGCCGGTAAATCACCAACGAACGCTTTTTTATTAGGTGGATTGGCCCTAAGCTTATCTTCGATAATATCAATATTTATATCGATAACTATTTTTGCTAAGCATTTCTCTTTTAATGAAAACTTAATATTAAAAAGCTCACTTTTGCCAATTTTCATAATCACTTTTTATGGT
>JAURXW010000258.1 GCA_030654205.1 Bacteriovorax sp. | reverse complement strand
GAAAATCTGGCCTCTGCTTCAGACATTGATCTCGCTATGAAAAATGGAGTGAACTATCCGCTGGGCCCAATTGAATGGGGTGAGAAAATTGGGCTCCATAATATTGCTCAACTTCTGGAAGAACTCAGTACTATCACTCGTGATGAACGCTACCGTTTGTCAAAAGAATTAAAACTACACGCTTTTAAATACCTTTAAGATTTTTTTAGGAACTTACTATTATGAAAAGAACATTTATCGTCTATGCCAAAAGAACTGCTGTCGGAAAACTGGCCGGAAAACTTTCTCCAGTTCGTGTAGATGATCTGATGGCCTCTGTTTTAAAAGATATAAAAGATAATCTTGGTTTTGATCCAGAATTAATTGATGATGTGATTATCGGTTGTGCTAATCAGGCCGGTGAAGATAACCGCAACCTTGCTCGCATGGCCTTAGTACTTGCGGGTCTTCCATTGTCAGTGCCTGGAAGTACTACCAACAGATTATGTGGATCATCGCTGGATGCTTTGATCGATGGTTTTGGCCGCATCCAATCAGGCATTGCTGATTGCCTAATTGTGGGTGGAGCAGAAAGCATGACTCGTGGGCCTTATGTTTTAGCTAAAGCTCAAAATGCCTATGACCGCGATCAAAAAATGTATGACACTACTTTTGGGTGGAGATTTATCAATCCTAAAATGGAAAAAATGTTTCCACTTTATGGCATGGGTGAAACGGCCGAAGAAGTTGCTGCCCTTTATAAAATTTCAAGACAATCCCAAGATCAATGTGCATTGAACTCTCATATGAAGGCCGTGGCCGCATGGAATCGCGGAGACTTTTTGGATGAAGTATTGCCAGTAAATGTCGAACTTAAAAAAGAATCTTATCTATTTGCTAAAGACGAATGTCCAAGAGCAGATACTACTCTTGAAGCACTTTCAAAACTAAAAGCAGTTTTTAGAAAAGACGGAACAGTAACGGCCGGAAATTCTAGTCCTATGAATGACGGAGCTGCAGGACTTTTAATTGTGAGCGAGGAGTTTATGAAAAAACATAACCTCACGCCCATGATGGAAGTTACCGGTGCGGCCGTAAGAGGCGTTCATCCTAATGTGATGGGACTTGGACCAGTTGAAGCAGTGAAAGTACTTTTAAAAAGATATAATAAAAAAATATCAGATTTTGATGCTATTGAATTAAACGAAGCTTTTGCAGCTCAAGCATTAGGGTGTATCGAAGGTCTTGAGCTTGATCCTGGTAAAGTTAATTTAAATGGTGGGGCCATTGCTATTGGGCATCCATTAGGTGGATCAGGAGCAAGATTAGTTACGACACTTGCTCACCAGATGAAAAAAAATAAAAAAATTAAAGAAGGTCTCGCTACTATGTGTATCGGTGTAGGCCAGGGAATTGCCGTTAGTTTTCGTAATTGTTTATAAGAGAGGTTTTTGTATGACAAAAATTAAACCAAGTTATATTGCAAACTATAAAGACCTGATGACTGAAGACAATAGCACTTATCCCGATAGTGATGAGCTTCTAGCAATTGGAGCTCCAGTTGGGAAAAAATTAGGCCTTACAAAAATTGGTGTGCATATTGAAACGATTCCGCCAGGTAGAAGAACTTCTTGGCCGCATGCTGAGAGTCTTGAAGAAGAATTTGCTCATGTGATTAAAGGTCGTCCTCATGTTTGGATTGATGGATATCTTCATGAACTTTCGCCGGGAGATTTTGTCGCTTTCCCAGCGGGAACAGGCATTGCTCATACCTTTATCAATAATAGTCATGAAGACTGTATTTTACTTGTTGGTGGAGAAGTGAGTAAGCCTGATAATAAAATTTTCTATCCACTAAATCGCGAAAGAAATTTGGCCATGCAATTAGAGGGCTCATTTTGGGAAAATCATCCTATTCATGAGATTGGTCCCCACGATGGTCTCCCCGATGCTCAAAGAAAAAGTTTTAAAGTAAAAAATAGTTAAAATAAGGAAAAAAAATGGAAATTAAATTATTTATAAACGGTAAATTTGTTGATTCATCAGATAAAATTATTAAAACTTCTTTTGATCCATCTAATGGAAATGAAGTCGCCAAATATCATGTTCCATCTCCTAAGGATATTGATTTAGCAGTGGCCGCTGCTCAGGCAGCTTTTACTAATCCTCTATGGAAAAATATGTCTCAAGACGCTCGTGCCGATCTCTTGCTGGCAATTTCAGAAAAAATTAAAGAGCGCTCTAAAGAGATCGTCGATGTTGAAGTCCGCGACTCTGGATCTACTCTTAGAAAAGCTAAAGCTGATGTTCACAACACAGCGGCCTTTTTTAAAGTCATGAGTAAAGTCGCAAGAGAATTAAAACTTAATATTATCGATGAAGCAGCTTCTAGAGCTGGATTTTCAATTAACTCTCGTGAATACACTCCCGTTGGAGTCTGTGCTCAAATAATCCCGTGGAATTTTCCTTTGGTCATGGCCGGATGGAAAATTGGACCAGTTCTAGCAACAGGTTGTACTACCGTTTTAAAATCGGCCGAAGAAACTCCGGCCTCCGCTTTTATCCTCGCAGAAATAATTCGTGATGCCGGTGTCCCTGATGGTGTTGTTAATATCATTACTGGTGGCGCTGATGTGGGCCGCGATTTACTCAATCATCCCCAAATTAAAAAAGTGGCCTTCACTGGATCTACGATGGTTGGAAAAGAAATTTTAAAAAGTATTGCTCCAAATATCACTACGGCCACTATGGAGCTTGGTGGAAAATCGGCCAATATTGTTTTAAACGACGCCGATTTATCTATTGCAGTTGATGGCGCTCTTTACGCTTTTCTTTATCACTCAGGTCAAGCTTGTGATTCAGGAACGAGACTATTAGTACAAGAAGAAATTTATCCTGAGTTTATGGAAAAATTTTTAAAACGAATTAAAGAAGTAAAAGTAATGCCTACCACTGATGCCAATGCGGGCTATGGGCCAGTTGTAAGTGAGAAACAATTAAAAACAATTTTAGGATTCATTGAATTATCTAAATCAGAAAATGCAAAATTACTCTCTGGTGGCAATCGACTTATGGAAGGAGAATTCAGCAAAGGATTCTTTATTGAACCAACTGCTTTTGAAATCACTCCCGCCCACACTATTTTCCACGAAGAAATTTTTGGACCAGTAGTAGGAATCACTAAATTTAAAACGGAAGAAGAAGCTGTTTCAATGGCCAATAATTCTAAATACGGTTTAGCTGGTGCTGTCTGGTCAAAAGATCATGCACGCGCTCACCAAATTGCCAGTCAGTTAGAGGCCGGTACTGTTTGGATAAATGAATATCATCTTTTAAATCCAGGAATGCCGTTTGGTGGCTTTAAACAATCAGGTTTAGGAAGAGAAATGGGAAGCGAAGGAGTGATGAGCTATCTGGAAGTTCGCCATGTTTGGGAATCAGATTGTGATGCTCGTGAAAAGAAAGTTTGGTTGGATGCGATTTTTTAGTTTTTAATAAAAGGAAATTTATATGACTATCAAAATTTACAGCATGGCCTACCAAGACCGCAGCGACCGCGTGAGATGGCTCTTGGAAGAAATGAATGTCCCTTACACTGATCAATTTTTAAATAAAGATAAAGGTGAAATGAACTCTCCCGATTACCGCTCCCTCAATCCCATGGGCCGTGTGCCTACGATTGTCGATGGTGATATCGTGCTGAATGAATCGGCGGCAATTTGTATTTATCTTGCAGATAAATATGCTTACGGCAAGCTGGCCCCAAAAATTGAAGACACTAAGCTTCGTGCTGAATATACCAAGTGGATGATTTTTTCGACTGCAAGTCTTGAGTGTGTCATTGCACGGATGTTTACTCACACTTCAACACCAGAAGAAACAAAAGTCACCCATGATTATGTAAAAGCTCAGTGTGATATTATGAAACTTGCTCTCATTCCAATTTTATCAAAGCAAGATTATATATTATCAAGTGGTTTTTCAGCAGCTGATATTATGTTGGCAGCGGTTATTCCTGGGGCGCATGAGTACCTGGTTCAGGGTAATTCTGCAATTGAAGCTTATATGAAGCGCATGATGGAAAAAGAATCGGCGGTTCGTGCAAAAGTATTTTAATTATCTCTAAAATAAAAAAAGCCTTCCAGATGGAAGGCCTTCTTATATATTCTAAAAACTCTAAAATACTTTCTAAAAATCAACCCAATAATTTCAGTGCAGCTTGTCCTTGAGAGTTCGCTTGCGATAACACCGAAGTACCAGCTTGAGTCAAAATGTTCATCTTCGTGTTTCTTGCCGATTCTGCAGCAAAATCTGTATCTCTGATACGAGAGTTTGCAGCTGATAAGTTTTCACTTGAAGACTGTAAGTTATTTATCGTTGACGTTAAACGGTTTTGGATTGCTCCAAGCTCTGCTCTTTGTCCTGATACGTTTTGAATGGCCATATCAACTTTTGCCAAAGAAGCTTGTGAACCTTCTTTTGTTGATACCGAAAGCTCATCTACTCCAAGAGCTGCTAGACTTGAGTTTTGTTTGGCAGCATCGTATTTAATTCTATCTTGGAAATCATCATTGTTGATACCAATTTGGAAATCAAATTTATCGCCTGAACCGTTAAGAAGTTTTTTACCGTTGAACTCAGTCACTTGAGAAATTCTTTCCATCTCTTGTTTTAAGTTTTGGTATTCAAGATCTGTAAACTTTCTTTCAGCATCCCCTACTGTATCTGAAGAAGACTGAACTGCTAGTTCTCTTAAACGAACTAGAATGTTAGAACTTTCATTCAAACCACCTTCTGCAGTTTGAATTAACGATATACCATCATTAGCGTTTCTCTCCGCTTGACCAGTACCTCGAATTTGTGCTTTTAATTTTTCAGAGATCGCTAATCCTGCAGCATCGTCTGCCGCTTTAACGATTCTAGAACCAGAAGACAACTTACCTAATGTAGATGCCTGTTCAGTGTTGTTAGCTCCAAGCGTGCGTTGAGCAGCAAGTGAAGTAACGTTCGTGTTAATACGTAAACCCATGAGATCCTCCCTGTAGAAATCTGCCTCCTTCCTTAGTTTTGAATTCTCTTAAGTGAGATATTCAACGAGCATCCTGCTCAACAAAAAATCTGGTTTTTTTTGGCCTCGTCACCATGACTCAGCTTTAGTACTAGACCTATCGGGTGATAATTTAAGATCATGAACAAATTTATTCAAATAATGAAAAAAAATTAAAAAACATCAAATTACCTGACTATTAAACAACGAGATAAGGAGCGATTTCTTAATGAATTATTAAGATTTGTCTATGGGATATACAATTATCATTACCTATGGGAATTGAAGTTAACTACCGGACGTGCACTCTCAAAAAAGAAATCATAGACTCGTTGATTGATATACATATTGAATCAGCACCTGTTTTAATCTGGCAAAATATTGAAGGCAAAAGAAATGTCACGAAAGCAAAAATAGAGGCCATAGATTTTAACAATAATTCCTTAATACTTACGGCCTATTCAAATGCAGATGAATTAATATTTGATCGTTTGAAGGTTAATACGACATTTTATATCCGGGGTGATTCAAAAAATATAGTATTTAAACAAGAAAGACCTGCAAAGAAAACAAATAAAGGTTTATTGCAAATATTCATACCAACCGAAGTAAAAATGTATGAAAAACGCAATGATACCAGACTTCAATTCCCTGCCAATAGGCCAAGACCAAAAGCAGAAATTTATACAAGTGGGCGGATTGATATTTCAACCAAAGCATTTCATGTCAGTGTTCGTGATGTTTCAATATCAGGAATGGGTTTTTTATTAGACAAAAAAAATTCTCGCCTTTTTTTTGAAAAAGACAAAATTAAAATTGATAAAATTGGTCATTATATATTCTCGAGACCAATTTATGGTGAAATCGTCTACACCAGCGCCAGCCATGATGTTTTAGATCAGATAAGAGTGGGTCTGCGTTTTAATGAAAAATTAGATACAAGTATATTAAGCAGTATTGCGATCTAATATATATTTTCAAAATTATATTCATAGATAAAAACTATAAAAAACATTTTTTTTAAAAATTGTATTAAAAATCATTAAGTAGAACTACTATGGCAACGTCATCAAAAATGCTCAGCGGAGGTTTCTATGCGCATCTTAATTTTATCACTTATTCTTATCACTTTAATCGGAGGCTGTAGCAGTAACAGAAAAGTAAAGTCTGAAATTAAACAAGACATAGCAAAAGCGCCTAACATAAAAACAGATGATGAATTATACACAATAGAAGAAAAAATATTATCAGCAAATCAAAGCTTAACCACTGATCAAAAAACTCAAATCAATTCTTTGGTTAAAAAAATGCACGATCAAAACCTGTCCATAGACAATGACATTATGAAAACAAAGTCTGTTTTATTTCAAGCATTAGTCGACAACAGTAACAACAAAGTTAAATTGAATTATCTGGAAAGCCAATTGCTAAAACTTAACAAAAAGAAAGTGCGCAACTCGTTGGGCGCATTTAGAGAAGCTCGCAATATTCTTGGAAAAAATAATGCTCCTCTAAACCAAACACTTAGGATGTTAGACACTAAAACAATTAACGAATTTTAAAACTGCGAGATAACAAATGAAAAGCCCATACGATATTTTGGGGGTTACAAAAAAATCATCTCAAGAGGAAATTAAAAAAGCCTATCGAGATCTTGTTAAAAAGCATCACCCAGATTTAAATCCTGGGAATAAAAAAGCAGAAGAAAAATTCAAAACTATCTCTAATGCTTATGACCTAATAGGTACACCTGAAAATAGGATTAAATACGATTCTGAAGAAAATCTGCAACAAAACCAAGAAGCTAAAAATCGTTCGTATTCAAAACGTCGACCACCAAAATCACAAAATAGTAGATATGCGAGCTCCTACGCGGATCAATTTGGTTCTGATGAATTTGCGGAAAACATATTCAGCGAATTCTTTAAATCTCACTCGGCCCCCCCCCCATCAGTAAATCCAGATACGCATTACCAGATGAGTATTAGTTTTCAAGAATCAATTCTAGGTGCAGAAAAAGTAATAACTCTAGCAAATGGTAAAAATCTTCAAATTAAAATCCCCCCCGGAATCAAAAATGGATCAAAGTTGCGCTTCAAAGGCCAAGGATCTAGTGATCGGCCAAATCTTCCATCTGGTGATGCAATTGTGGAAGTAAAAACAATCCCACTTGAAGGATGGACAAGAATTGATAATGACTTAGAAATGGAATTGCCGATTAGTCTTTTCGAAGCAATCCTCGGTGATGACATTACAGTTAATACAATGTACGGAACTGTCGAAATAAAAATACCTCCAGGATCAAACTCAGGAAGCAAGCTTCGAATAAAAGGAAAAGGAGTCAAGAAAGATGATTTAGTAGGCAATCAGATTGTAAAATTAAAAATTGTTTTACCTAAGAATCCAGAAACTGAACTTAAAACGGAAATGCAAAAAATGAAAAACAAATTTAACTACAACCCTAGAGAGGACAATCTAAAAAATAATAAAAATATAAACGACCAAAACAAGCGTGAATCTAGGAGTGAGGTATGAATTCAATTTCTAATATGAACATTAATGATGCCGCCTCAATCTATGGAATAAATATTGAACATATTAATTATTTTATCAATGAAAACTGGATTTTTCCGAATGATCCAACCAACACCTTATTGGACGAAGAGGATATTTCAAGAATCCAATTAATTGACGAGCTTATTTTTAATTTAGGCGTAAATGAGCAAGGTATATCTATTATTCTACATTTACTTGATCAGCTTAATCATTTACGCCAAGAAATAATTAAAAATTCAAAAAAATGCTAGAGATTAATATTATTAATTGGCAAGTGCCCGTGTTGAAAACTTGCAGGATTTAAAACCTTTTTAAACTCAAGCATTTCGTTGTCTGCTTGCTCTTTACTATATGAATATTTAATTTGTATTTTCTCAGACAATAGATCTAAATGACCTTTCAAAGAATCAATTTCATCTTCTTCTAATTTATCCCAGTTTGTCTTGATCATTTCCTTAATCTCTGGCCATTTGCTTCGTGAAAAATCTCTCCCCATAAATACTCCTCCTTATATTAACTAGTGCGGTCATGACAAATTCATATCCATAGAATTCCAGGGCCTACGACATACAAAATATGTCTTATTGCTTTTACAATATTTCATCTAAACTTGAACAGGTGGCGTTGATAATAAATAAAGGAAGTAAGAATGAAAAGCAGAAACCCTACTGAAAATCAATCCAATATTTTTTCTATTACAGTTATCATTCTTACTTTTTTATTATTATTTATTTCAATAATTGAAAGTCTCTTAATTTATAAATAAATTTAAAACTAGCTTAAAACTGCTTCTTTTGTACAAATCTCTTTAAAAGAATTTGAAAATTGCTGAACTAATTGATCATCTTTATTTTGGCTATGACATGTTAAAGATACATTATATTTCCAATAACCTTCTTTAGGGCCAATCGCTTGAAGTACATTGTCACGAATAAATTGATTAACATAGAGCAAAGGAAAAAAAGCTAACCCAATTTCATCTGTAACAGCATGAACCAACGAGCCCATCAAATCACTTTCAAAAGCAATTTTTTTCTTCGCTTTATTTGTTTCAAAAAATTTATCAATCTCTCCTCTAAATTTGAATTTTGGAGAAGGCATAATCCACTGAACTCCATCATCTTCAAGAATTTGCTGAAAAACAGAGCTATCATCTGAACTTCCAACAGCAGTCGGTGCTTTCCATTTACTAGAGCCGGTTAACACAACGGGAAACTCGGCTTTTTCTAAATCAACAAAATTTGAGTCAATCATCCCTGCATCTGAAACAACAGCATCAAACTCTTTAAATCTTAACTTTTCTAAAAGTTGTGCCTGTGTAGCTGAGACAACCGTTACTTTGGGTCTTTTTTCGAAATCATACTTTTTCAAAAAAAGACTGACTATATCAGCAACAAAAGATCTATCAACATGTTCAGAAACTCCAATACAAATTTTCCGTGTTGAAGTTGGAACTCTTTTTGATATTTGTTCACTCATCTTTTCTGAAAACTCAAACATTTGGCGACAATATCCAAAAACCTCAGTTCCTGAATTAGTTAATTCAATTGTTCTTCCGGCCTTTTGAAAAAGTTTTAAATCAAGTGATTGTTCTAAAACTTTAAGCTGACTTGAAAGAGAAGGTTGACTAATTCTAAGGTGAGTTGAAGCTGATGTAACTCCTCCTGCTTTAGCTGTAACATAGAAATAGTAAAGGTGATTGTAATTGTACATAATTAATTTGTGTTAGAAACACACTCCTTCTTTTGGGTTGTATATAATATAGAATTTATTTTTCTAAAATAACGAACTGAACTTGCTTAACTTTAAGAATATTATCATTTGCAAAAGAATGATTAACATTAAACAGGCTTAAAACGGCAAAGCCCATGAAACAAGCAAAAAACTTTGAATATATTTTTGTCATAATTCTCTCCATAAAATTAATATTTCCTGATTACTTAAATAAGGATGAACTGCTAAGTCCAACTTGCACTTAATATGCCAAAAGTTAAAATCAATTAAAATCAAAACATTATATTCATAAACAAACATACAAAATATATTCATGGGAAATAAAACGAATTGCTTTCAATTATAATGTGGCTATTTACCCCTTCTTTAAATTCATTATTTTATACATAAAAACAAAAATATTTATGGCACGGATCTTGGAACAAACATTTTGAGAAATTAAGAACTTCGCAATAATTGCGAAAAAAACAACCAGGAGACAACGATGACAT
>JAURXW010000254.1 GCA_030654205.1 Bacteriovorax sp. | reverse complement strand
CTAGTTTAAGCGAAAAAGAAGTGACTTTAAAATTAAAAGGTTCAAAAGCATTTATCCAAAATATTTTTTCAAATAAAGAAAAACTTACTATTGATCTAAATCCATATTTTGTATCCTCAGGTAAGTCTTTCAAAGTTAAATTTTATGCGAGTGACGTGAATGTTCCTTTTGGTGTAGAAATTTTGGATGTTTCACCTAAAGAAACACTGATTGAATTAGATCGCAAAGTCATGATGGAAATGCCAGTGAAGGTTCTTTATATTGGCGACGCTCCAAAAGATCGAAAAATTAAAGAAGTTATTATTGAGCCGCAAAACGTTGTGATCTCGGGACCAATTGAAATTTTAAAATCAATTTCAAGACTGGAGACTTCCCCCGTAAATCTTGCCTTGTTTAATAAGGATGAAGGAAGTACAACAGTTCCCTTGGGAGATCTAGATCCCAGATTAAAATTTGAAGAGAATACAAAAGTAAAACTTAGCTACAAGACTCAATTGTTGGCCCCAAAACGAACATTAAAAAAGTAAAGACTAAAAATATTTGCATGATCAGAGGTTACTAACATGTCGGAAAGAAAATTATTTGGAACTGATGGTATCAGAGGAAAAGCCAATGTCTATCCAATGACTGCTGAAATTGCAACGGCGCTTGGTCGAGCAGTGACTCATTATTTTCAATCAACAAATCCTACGAATACGAAGCCGCTTATTATTGTAGGTAAAGACACTCGCCTTAGTTGCTATATGTTGGAAATGGCCTTTGCTTCAGGAGTTTGTTCACAGGGAGGAGAAGTTATTTTAACAGGTCCGCTTCCAACTCCGGGGATTGCTTTTGTTACCCACTCAATGCGTGCTGATGCAGGTGTTATGATTTCTGCATCACATAATCACTTCCAAGATAATGGGATAAAAATTTTTGATGGAAAGGGATTTAAACTTCCAGATTCAGTTGAATTAGAACTTGAACGACTTGTTTTAAATCCAGACTCTATGCCTAGTAAAACGGGATCACAATTAGGAAATGCCGAAAGATTAAAAGAAGTTTATGGGCGTTATATTGTTCATGTAAAATCTGCCCTTGCGTATGATTATGATTTGGATGGAATGCGTATAGTTCTCGATTGTGCCAACGGTGCTGGTTACAAAGTCACACCAATGATGTTTCACGAACTAGGGGCCGAAGTTTTCCCATTGGGAATCTCTCCAAATGGAGAAAATATAAACAAGAATTGCGGCTCTCTTCATCCAGAGGCCGCGAGAGCAGAAGTCTTAAAGTATCGTGCAGATATTGGTATTTGTATTGATGGTGACGGCGATAGAGTAACGGTGATTGACGAAGAAGGAACAATTGTCGATGGTGATAAATTAATCGGCTTATTTGCAAAACTACTTTTATCACGCGGAGAACTTAAAGTTGGGGATACCATTGTTGGTACTGTGATGTCTAACTTAGGTTTAGAGCTCTATATTAAGTCTCTTGGTTTAAATTTTGTACGCACCAAAGTAGGAGATCGCTATATCATAGAATACATGCGCTCTAATGGCTGTATTTTAGGGGGAGAGCCTTCGGGACATATAATCTTCATCAAACATTCAACAACTGGAGATGGGGCGCTAGGCGCGCTTAAAGTTATTGAGTCGATGAAATATTTTAATCTCCCCTTGAAAAATTTAGTTGAAGAAATTGAATTATTTCCTCAAATTATAAAAAATGTAATTGTTAAAAATAAACCGCCGATTGAATCAGTGGCCAGTATTCAGGCGGCCATCGCCAAGGCCGAAGCCCGTTTATTAGGAAAAGGCAGAGTTTTACTACGATATTCTGGCACGGAGCCGTTGCTGCGAGTAATGGTTGAGGGCAATATTGCAGAAACTGTCGAAGAGGAATGCCAGCGGTTAATTGATATTGTAACAAAAGAAATTGGATAATTTTTGATAGCTTAGGAGCATCTATGAGTAATGGGATACCCCGTTTGGGAATAAATATTGATCATGTGGCAACATTAAGACAAGCACGTGGAGAAGAATATCCAAGTATTGTTGATGCCGCTCAAGTGTCCCTTTTAAATGGTGCAGATCAAATTACGATACATTTAAGAGAAGATCGCAGACATATTCAAGACTACGACGTCGAAGCAGTCAGGCTTGTCACAAAAAGGTATGGAAAACCGCTCAATTTAGAAATGGGAGTCAATCCCGAAATTGTTGAAATTGCCATTGCTTCGTCACCTGAATGGATTTGCATTGTTCCTGAAAAACGCGAAGAAAAAACAACCGAAGGTGGGCTTGATCTATTAGATGATGACAATTTTATAAGAGTTGAAGAAGCCGTTAAAAAATTAAAATCTTCAATCAAAGATATTAAGATCTCACTTTTTCTTGAAGCTAAAATCGAAACTTTACTAAGAGCAAAAGAGCTTCCAATTGATGCAGTGGAAATTCACACTGGAGAGTTTGCCCAAGTTTTTGCCAATGGGGACGATTATTCAAAATTTATCGAGCAATATAAAAGTGCACGTGAATTTTTAAACAATCACAAAATAGCCTGTCATGCAGGTCACGGATTGACAGATGAAAGTGTCGTGCCACTTCTCGAGAGTAAAATATTTGAAGAATATAACATTGGGCACTGGATAATTTGCCACTCATTATTTAATGGGCTCGCAAACACTATCAAAAGTTTGAAAGCAACCTTTGAAGCTCATCCACTCAAATAAAAAGAAGGACCACAATGAGCTCAATTCGCACTTGGAAAAAAGTTTTAGAATCTGACCTTGCCAATATTGTTACGGAACTAAAAGAAGTTGTTCAGCCTCCTTGTGTAATAATATTGGATGGACCAGTTGGTGCCGGTAAGACAACTTTTACGCGCTCTTTTTTAGAAAAAGAAGGGGCCACAAGTCCGACTTATTCGATTATAAATGAAATTGATAATATCATTCACGCGGATCTTTATCGTATTGAAAAAAAAGAAGAACTTATTCACTTAGAAATTCCAATGTATCTTGAGGAAAAGGATTATTTTTTAATAGAGTGGGGGATGCCTTATCTTTATGAGCTTCAAAAAATAATTGGCGATGAATTTAAATACTATCAATTAAAAATTGAAATCAATGAACAAAAAAGTCGCAACTTTTTTCTGAATAAAATTTCTTAAATTCCTCATTCAAGTGGGCAAAAAATACCGACAAAAACACTTTTGTACATTTTTTTTCAGACTAAAATAGGCATCGAATCAAGTGACCTAATTCATCGGTTTTATTGAGGAAAATACCAATTATGATGCTTAAGATTACCTTAATTTCAACACCTTACAGCGAAAAGATAGTATTTTGTTGATTGACTTCGAATCCTTTTACTTGTCATACTATTCAAGTAGAAACAATTCTGAAGGAATTTAGAATTAGTTTAATAAGAAAAAGCAAGGATTGGCTTTTTCAAAGTAGACGGCACACATTTTCTAAAGAATTTTATCTAGACCAGCTACCCAGCAATTGGATTTTTTATGGAGGAAGACCAATGAGACTTACATCTAAAGGACGTTACGCAGTTAGAGCAATGTTAGACCTTACGAGCCATTCAAATGGTAATCCGGTAAGACTACAAGAAATTTCAACAAGACAAAACATCAGTCTACATTACCTTGAACAACTATTCAGAAAGCTAAGAAATGGCCAAGCTGTAAAGTCTGTTCGTGGACCAGGTGGTGGATATGTTCTTGCTAGAAACATGGACCAAATTACAATTAAAGACGTACTAGACTGTGTTGGTGAGAACATCAACCCAGCTCGCGACATTTTAGGATCTGAAGCAGAAGCTGCGAATTCACTTGAATTCCACCTTTCAAAAAACTACTTCATGAATCTTGGTGTTATCATGAGAGAATATTTAGCTACAACTTCTCTTGGCGATCTAGTTAGAAAGTCAAAAGAAACTGAAATTGAAGCTGGAATTGGACAAAACAATTCAGAAGCTCACTCTCAATCAGGAATTATTACTTCAGCGATCAGAAATCCAATCGGAGAGATCAATCAGTAATCGTTTCTACTTTGATTATAATGCAACATCCCCACTTTCTAATAAAGTTATAGACTTTATCAAGAGTGGGGATTTTTTATTTGGAAACCCGTCTTCACTTCATCAAACTGGAAAAAAATCTCGTAAGTTTATTAACGAAACTTCAGATTTTCTTTTTAAAACTTTTTTATTAGACCCAAAAGATTTTAATCTTGTTTATCACTCAGGTGCGACCGAAGGTATAAATACTTTTTTTAAGGGTATCGCTTTTAAATTTTTCAAAGAAAAAAAAGTTGTTAGTTTTTTCTTTTCAACAGTTGATCATGCTTGTGTCGTGGAATTAAAAGACGACCTCGAGGCCCTAGGTCATAAGGTTTTTTTCTTTGAAGTGGATCACGATGGAGTTTTTGCAAGTGAAGTCTTAATTGAGAAAATTAATTTAGAAAAATCTTTGGGACGAGAGTCTTACGTAAATTTTACTTATATTAATAATGAAACAGGCGTTGTTTGGCCGCTGAAATTGGCCGAAACTATCAAAGAAAAAAGTGGTGCATACGTGCACGTTGATGCTGTTCAGTTGGTAGGAAAAATTGCCAACTGGAATTATCTTTCGAGCAAACTTGATAGTTATACTTTCTCAGGGCATAAATTTGGTGCCTTAAAAAGTTCAGGATTTTCTTTTATTAGAAAAGATTTAAAATTTACTCCCTTACTTGTTGGTGGAAATCAACAAATTGGACTTCGTGCAGGAACAGAAAATGCTCTTGGCATCTATTCATTAAAGCTTTCACTAGAAGATATTAAAGAGCATTTTTCGGCCACAGAGTTGATGTCTGCAAAGAAAGAGCTTGAGTCTAAGCTTGTAAAGTTAATGGGCACAAAAGGTGAGGTGGTTGCGATTGATTCGCAGGAGAGAAATCTTAATACCATTTTTATAGTTTTGTTTGGTCTTAAGGCCGAGACAATAAGTGCTAAATTTGATCTTTTGGGTGTTGATATTTCAACGGGCTCGGCTTGTTCTTCAGGCGTCATTAAAGAAAATCGAATTTTAATGGGTATGGGATATAGTTTTGAAGATTCTAGATCATCGCTTCGATTTTCATTTTCACCTTTAATGAATAAAACCGATAGCAAAATTTATTTTGAAAAGATTGAAAGCATTCTCAAAAACATTCTTAAATAATATAGGAAAAAGGTTCCAGGAACCTTTTTCCTAAAGTTTGAAATTATCTGCGGCGATCGCCACTTAAACGTAAAATAAGCATAAAAAGATTTATGAAATCTAAATAAAGTGTCAGGGCGCCAAGTATGGTCGCTCTTCCTCTATCTTCTTCTGTTGCAGATTGTCGTCCAATCATTTTAATTTTTTGAGTATCGTAAGCTGTAAGGCCCGC
>JAURXW010000248.1 GCA_030654205.1 Bacteriovorax sp. | reverse complement strand
CCAGGCCGAATGACTGAAGCAGAAATTATTTCCAGTCATAAAGCACTTGGAATTAGAGTAAATGAAACTCAATTTTATAAGAACTGCAAAATAACCAGTATGGTCTCTAATAAAATGCGTTTAAATGATGCTGGAAATCCAGTTATTTTAAAAATTAAAGATTATTCATTTTCTTCTATTGCTCCTGGTGATTTTGATTATCACTTTTTCTGGGAGGACAAAGAAGGACTAATCATTGCTGCAAAAAATGAAAAATACTGCAATTTAGATTCCGCGGAATTAGAGTCCTTTAGAATAAAAGCAAGTAAGGAAAGAATTAAGAATCAAACTTATGGGAACTGCTACATTCCTCTTCATACCGACGGATCTCCCGACGCTGGTTATTGCTCAAGTGATTTCCCATACCAAATCTATGGAAAGAGTCCTTTAAAAAATATCGATAGTGCTTGTTATCCTACTTTTCAAGCGGCAATCGATAGCTCAAAAATATCTAAATATTGTAATATGTCGGACAGTGAACTTATTGAACTACAAAACAAGACAAATGCTGAATTTGAAGCCAGTCGATCATATGGAAAATGTTATGTAGAAAAATCTACAGCTCTAGGTTGCGGTGAAAAGTATCCTTGGTTTATCTTGAATAAAGAATTAAATAAAAGTGTTAATGGTTTCTGCTTTTCAGAACCATCCGGAGCAATAAGAGATATTAAAAAACAAGCTCAGTGTGCTCCTTAATTATAATCATGCCAGCTGGGGTGACCATAATATTGGGCATGCTCAATAAATTGAAGGTTCCCCTAACGATTTTGTTTGGCCTATTAAGTCGGCCATTCTAAAATCCTTCCATGTTCAACTTAAACGACCTTCATAAAATCACCTCTATTCTGTCCCCGTCGGGACTTATTGAGCATTTTAAAAAGCTCTTAGGGGCATATGAAGAAAAAGTTGAAGAGAACGAAGATTTGAAAAAAGAAGTTTCAGATTTAAAAGATCGCTTGAGAAAATTAATTGGTGAACAAGAAATTCCAAAATTTAAGGATAAGAAAGACAAAAAAGATCTTCATCACCAGAAACCATCAAAAAAAGACCGAAAGAAAAACTGGAAAAAGAAAAGTAAAAATGATGTAGTCAAAATCGACCGCGAAGAAAAATGCCCTGCGGATAAAGATAAACTGCCAGCTGATGCAGAATTTAAAGGCCATCGTGAAATTACTGTTCAAAATATAATTCTTAAAACTGATAATGTTAAATTTAAAATTGAAAGATGGTATTCCCCATCACTTAAAAAATATTTTGAAGGCAAACTTCCTTCCGGCTTTCAAGGGAGTCAATTCGGCCCTGAGCTAAGATCTTTTATTGTTATGCTTTATGTCGGACTTCGGTCGACAGAAAATAAAATAGAAAAATTCTTAGCGGATTTAGGTGTTATTATTTCAGCAGGCGAAATTTCAAATATTTTAACTAATATTAATTCTAGTTTTTCAGATGAAATGAATAATGCAAAAGTCAGTGGAATAAAAATGTCCCCAGCTTTAAATATTGATGCAACTGGAATGTATGTCCATGGTAAAAGTTGCTTCAACCTATGTCATGGGAATAAGTATTTTAGTTACCATTCGACAGTTCAGACAAGAAGTCGGCTTGATGCTGTGAAATGCCTCATTATGAGCCAGAATTTGATTTATCTGATCGATGAGGACGCTCTATTGTGGCTCGAAAAAAGAAAATTTAAGAAGAATCAAAAAATTTACATAAAACTTAAAACCATTATGTCGAAGAAAGAATATAGCGAGGATGAGATAGATGCTTTAATCTTATCGTTTAAAATTGCTGATACGAAATCAATTAATTTTATAAAAACAAGTGCGCTGCTTTCAGCATGGAAGAAAAACTTGCTGGGAGTAATTCCTGAAGGACTTATAAGTGATTCTGCTGGTGAATATCGAGAAATTTTGGATTGGCATCAAGAGTGTTGGATACATGAACTTCGTCACTATCGAGAAATAAAAATTAGCAGTGAATATGTCAGAGAGGAATTAGATTTATTTTTTGAACGAGCATGGGACCTATTTGATTTGATGGAAAGTTATAAGTTTTTTCCAAGTATAGAACTAAGACAAAAAATTGAACTACATTTCAAAGCTCTCTTTGAAAAAAAATGGAACTCATTTATGATTAACCATTGCAGAGACAATACTCTTTCCAGAAAAGAAAATTTACTAACTTTTTTAGATCATCCGACTATTCCGATTCACAATAATCAAGCTGAGTCGTATATCAGAGAAAAAGTTATAAGAAGAAAAATATCAGGTGGACATAAAAACTTAAAAGGTGCTGCCGCTGGAAATTTATGGATTAGTCTTTATCAAACGGTGAGAAAAAATGGATTGAGTTTTTTTCTTTATCTTCAAGACCGATTTAAGGAATTAAACCAATTACCTCAACTGTCGACTATTATTGAAACTCAGATTTAACCCTCACTTTATTGAGCATGCCCTATAATTTTGGCACTTTGATCAAAAACAACTTTCTAACTCAATATATGCCCTTCAAAGCTTATTTTACTATCTCCTTATAATAACTACAAAAATTCAAGTGATTCTAAAAAATCTAGCTCGGGGTGCCCAAACTTATAAAGTAGGGCCCAAATTAGACGATAATGATTTATGCAGAAGTTTTTAGTTTTAAGTATATTTAGGCCATTAGGATTCATTATGAAAGAGAAGATAAATTTTAAAATAAATTTTAAATTTAAATATCTCATTTGGATGATCAACGCTGTTGCAATTTTATTATTGCAGGCCTGTATGTCTCAAATTAAACCTAAAGAAGTTAAAGGTGGTGCTGGTACAACTATTGGAACTAGTGGATATACTGGTTGTATTGTGGCCAATGGTGCAAGTATTTCAACTATTCAAGTAACATTTTCATTTCCTAATAATGCTTCAGAAGTTTCGGTATATAGAGATGGGATAAATGTTCTATCGACCCACAATCGTTTTAGTACAACTTTTACAGATATTAATTTAGCTGAAGGACAAACTTATCGTTACGAGTGCGTGGCCACGATAAGTGGACAGACGACTATTGGAGATAGAGCTGTCGATGGGACGACACTTGCGATTCATCCTCCAACTTTTAGCGGTATTGATACGGTTACTCCGTTATCTCCCAACTCAGTAAGAGTGACATGGCCGCCAACAAGTGGTGGAGCTGTTGCTAAAAACTTTACAGTGTATGCGACGATGAATGGGGCAGTAAATTTTGCGGCCACACCAAAGGCCACAATAACTTATGGAGTTTATACGGCCGTAATTTCTGGACTTGCTGATGATATGCCTTATCGTTTTGGAGTTCGCGCCTGTAATGCAAATGCGCTTTGTGATACCAATACAAAAGAAATTTCGCTAACCATGCTTGATGGTGGTGCAGCAACTACTAGTGGGGCCACAATTGCTTCTTTATTTAATGGTGTCGCTCAAGTAACGGCCCCATGGGATGAAACAAAAGGTGCGGTTTATAAAAGAAGACTTTATCGTTCAACTACAAATTCCGTTGCGGCGATTTTATCAACAGTTGTAAAAACAGTTGTTGTCGCTGATCTGGCCAATCCTGCAACTGTGATTGATGACAATACAATTATTCAAGGTAATACATATTATTATATTGAGCGCGATGAAGATCCAAGTGGAAATATTACGGCGTCTACAGATATAGTTACATTAGTGATAGGTGATTTAACGGCCCCAACTTTTACTGGACTAAGTAGCGTTGCTCTAGATTCACCGGTTGAAACAAGTGTTTTATTAGGGTGGACTGCTATTACAAGTCAGCCAACAGATCCAAATGGCGCCACTTATTATCTGCTTTATAGAACTGAATCAGTTCTTCCAGCGACTCCAACAGATCCATGTACCACAGGAGTTTTAACAAACACCCTCAGTGCTGCCAGTTATACCGCGGCCGCTTTAGTTGGTTACAAAGTCTCGGGACTAACACCACGAAAAAAATATAGCTTCTGTTTAAAAGCTCAAGATGCGGCCTTAAATATTTCTAATACAAATTCTTCTCGTACTCAATTAATGCCGGATATAACACCACCTCAATTTGATGGATTACAAAACGTCTCTTATGATATTGCGTCTAATAGATTCACGATGGTTTGGAATACTTCACCTTCAAGTGATGTCTACCAATATAAAGTTAAAATTTGGAAAAATACAATTTCTCCAACTGCAGGCCAAATTACCACTCTTACTTATGCGGCCGGAAGCTATCCAACGACAGCGACTTTTGGGATAACTGATTTTAGTTTTACGGACGGGGATACTGTTTTTATGTTGGCCGATGCTTGTGATAATGCCAGTCCAGATTACAACACTATTGATAACTGTACGGCCTACGCCAATTCAACGGCCATCTCTAAAAATTTAATTGATACTACACCTCCTCAAGGATTTTTAGGAGTCTCTAGCACAACACCTACATCTCAAGGAATTATTCAAGTTAACTGGACTCTTCCTTCCGATAAGAGTGATTATGCTGGATTTAAATTTTACAATATCGAAGAAATTACTCCAGGAGTTTTTTCAAAAGTTTTCTTATCTGATACTTACTGCGTGGCCAATAGCTGTGCGACGACTCCTAAGACCAGTTATAATCTTGCCGTCGCTCGCGATTATCACACTTATAATATTTTTGTTTCCGCAGTCGATTTATTAGGAAATGAAACGAGAGCAACTGATAATGTTAGTACTCTCATTTATAGCCAAGTGACTTCGCTTGATACAACAAGTGCAAACTTTACTTCTTCGTTGGGATCAACCGTTTCTGGTGGTAACGTTAATTTAAGTTGGAATAGTGCAACTGATAATCAGTATGTCAAAAAGAATGTTAGTACCCTTAATAAAATTAGATATGATATTTACCGAAAAGAAGGTGCCGCTAATTTTGATACCGGTACCTATATTGCCGGCGTTCCTGATATTGCAGGAGATGTAACTATTCAAAAAATTGCTAACGGTTTATTGACGACATCTTACGCTGACTCTGTAGCTCCATTAACTCAAGGTCAGACTTATAATTATACAGTTTGTGCTCGTGATGAAAGTGGAAACGTTAAATGTGATGGAACAAGAACTGAAACTTTAAGTGATAACGTCCCTCCAGTTATTGCTGCTGCTCACGTTGATGAAGCTCCAAATTCAGCGTCTTGGTATTTACATATAAAAGTTAGTGATGGTGTAAAATCTCCTACGACAGTTATTACTTACGTCTATGCAAAATATTCTGATAGCCCAACTGATTTTCCAGATGGATCCGGCGGACAAGTTTCAGCGGCCATGAATGGAACGGGGACAGTGGCCACTCCTACTGAATTTATTTTTTATCAAGATTATTTATCTAATACAGCTTCTTATCATTACGTAAATTATTTTATCAAAGCAGTTGATGCTGCTTCAAACGTAACGACTATGACTTTATCATCTATTGTTCGCAGACCAACGATAGCGACTGCTACTCAAAGTGCGACTATTTCTGAAGATGTGAATACAGCGATAACTTTAACCAATACAGGTTTACCTGCGAGTGGTTTAAATGCAGCTAATTTAAGTTATGAAGTTGTTACAGCTCCGTTGCATGGAACACTTACAAATTGTATGGATATGCCAGGTAGTGTGAATGGATTGGATTTAACTTGTAGTTATATAGGTAATTCAAATTTCTTTGGTTCGGATACGTTTACTTATCGAGTGAAAGATAATTTACCGATGACAAGTACGAATGTTGTGACGGTTAATATAACGATTACGAACGTGAATGATAATCCGGTTGCGACAAATACAACGAAATCTTTGTTTATCACAGGTGCTAAATTTCCTGGATCAAGCGTTGTGAATGTTATAAGTACTGCCTCTGATCCCGATAATGATATTTCCGCTGGAATTAATACTTTAAGTGTAGTCACTGCCACACCATCTTTCAATTTAACAAAATTTGGAACAATAAGTTGCAGCGGACTAAATTGTACTATTTCCCATTTGGCGTACGGGGCCGGAGCTGCAAATTTTCCATACCAAATTAACGATGGTGTCGGTGGAATAAGTGCAATTGGAACTTACTCTTTAAAAATTTATACAAAATATACTTGGACCGGGGCGATAGATTCTGATTATAGCAAAGGGGCAAATTGGTGCGGTAGTTTAGATGTAAATGGAAATTGCATAGGGGCCGCAACACCACCGACTTCAAGCGACGATGTGATTTTTACTAACTTGTGTCTTAATTGTAATGTTACAATTCCAAGTACTATAACTGTGAATTCAATTTACCTCACCACTAATTTCACTGGTATTGTAACGATGGGCAGTGGTTTTGCGGTTAATACCAATAATGGTTTTTATCTTGACGGTGGTACATTTAATGCAACTAATGTAAGTAGTTTTAATGCCACTTCAACGGCCAATCCAGATCCTTTTACGTTCACTGGTGGTACTTTTTATGCTCCTGCATCTACCATGACGATAACATCACCTTATAACTCTACTTACATAATGTATGTCTATGGGACTGGTAATTTTATTCATAATAACGGAACAGTTGTCTTGAGTCACAGTTATGCCCATATGAAAACGAGATTCAATAATGTAACATTTTATAATTTAAAAATTTTAAATTCATTAAATACAAATCAAACCCAAAATTGGGCGAGTGCCACTCCACTTTCTTATACCGTCCAAAATGATTTAACAATAGAAACAGGTCTTTTTGATCAGTTGTTAAGTACAAGCTTTGTTAAAGTTGGTGGAAATTTAATTACAAATTTTGCCAGTGCTTCAAACTACGGTGATATTTCCAGTTTAAATTCTACATTAATTGGTCCAACAAGTTCAATTTCTATGGGAGATGTGATTAAGAGTGCTGGGAATATCACAGTTGACCTGACTGGTACAGTAGGAGTTTCCACTACAAATCTTGTAGTGAATTCTCTAAAAATTAAAGATGGAACATTCACAGCACCAACTGGAAATTTATCAATTCAAAAATATATGATTGTTGATAATACAATTGGAACTCCAGTGTTTAATCATAATAACGGAACAGTTATTTACACTGAAAGTAATGTTGCGAGTACGATTGATTATTCGATTTTTATGATACCAACAGCTTTTAATAATTTAAAAGTTATGCGTGGATATAACGAATTTGTTGATATGAAGGGAATAGTTGTTGTTAATGGCAACTTTACCCAAGATGGAAATGCATTGGCCAATGCGGGGAGTATTTACTCCAACACTGGTGGAGGAGAAATACAAGTCAAAGGCAACGTTAATATTACTTATACTAAAGTCGATGCTTATAACCGCCAGGGAGCGACGATAAAATTAATTGGAACAAGTAACCAAACTGTTACAGGTACTGATATTAATGGTTATTCTTTCATAGATAACTTTTCTGCTTCATCAAAAACGAGTGGTACAGTTTCTTTTGTAGGAACACTTAGAGTTTGTAATAATTTAGACATGGGATACGCTGGAACTATCAACATGGGAACATCTAAAATTATGCTTGGAGGTTGGACAGTATCGACCCCAACTATCACCGTTGGAAGCACCCAGTTTTACGATGTTGATTTCGTTCAGCCTTGGAATAATACAGTTAATATTGTAGGAAATATGATTGTTCTCAACAAATTAACAATTAATAATCAACACACCTCCGACAATGTTGTTCAAGGTGGAACAATTTCAGTCTATAAAGATTTTGAAATTAAATATAAGTCTTATAGCGCCTCTCAGTTTAAAACAGATATCTATTTTGTTGGTACAGGAACCCAAAATATTTCTTGGACAGTGCCCGGAGCTGATCAAAACCAAATGTTGCATTCAAATATTTATATTAATAAACCAA
>JAURXW010000240.1 GCA_030654205.1 Bacteriovorax sp. | reverse complement strand
AAAATGATTCTCAACTTACCTTGGGGATCTCTATTTTGTATTAACTTGCTTCCAATTCTAAGGAAGGACCGACCAAATATTGATAAGGTTAGGCCATTGGCTTCATACGTAAAATGGTGCCTACTTTACGATTTTAAATTTTTTTGGAAAATGTGCAATTTAGTAATTGGATATTTAATTCAAAGTAATTTTGATGAATTTATCAAGCAAAATAGAAATTTTAAAACAACAGTGAGTGTTTTAAAACAAATTACAATTTATCCTTTGTATGGAAAAAAAGCCAAAGCTATTCTTAAGCGTCATCCAGAGATTCACACTGTCGTTATGGGACATACGCATGTGCAAGAGTGGCTAAGATTTCCGGAGAATAAATATTATTTTAACACTGGAACTTGGAATCATATACCACAATTAGATGCAGGCCAAGTTGAGTCTCATTCAAAATTTACCTATGTCCAAATTAAAGTTGATAAGGTAAATCGTATTCTTCTTACAGGGACAATTAATCTGTGGCAGGGGACTTGGAAGCCGTATCGTGAAGATGTTTCGGCGTCATAACTTTTATAGTTTCAGTCAAAACGCCGAAAACAAACTTATTTAGAAGATGCTTTTTTTTTGGTTACTTTTGCTGCAACTTTGTTCGTTGCTTTTGCAGCAGCTTTCTTAGTAGTTTTTGTTGTAGTCTTTTTCTTTGAAGACGATTTCTTTTTCTTCAAGGCAACTTCAACTTTTTTCTGAATTTTATTAAGTTCTTTCTTTTGTTCATTCATGAACTTCTTTGCTTTTTTCATCTCATCGGAAACAGTTTTTTCTATTCTTTTTTCTAGTGATTTTTTTTCAGCATGAAATTTATCGACAAGGCCTTGAACCAAGTGTTTCTTTTTAAGTTTGTCAATCTCATGTTTTAAGTCTTGAAACGGTTTTAGCAATTGTTTTTTATTCACGTAGTGCTCCTTGGGTGTGACTAGAGAGTTTTTTTACTAATAGGTACTCGGTATCCAAAACCAAAACTTTTAGCTTTAAGTTTTATTATAGGGCAAAACTGTGCACGTTTATACTCCGATTTTACAATAAGTTGATAAACTTTGATAACTTCATCTTTATTATGACCTTTTTTAATTAAATCCTGCACCGAAAAGCGCTGGGACAATAATGCTTCGAGGATTGGGTCCAGTCTGTCGTATGGGGGAAGTGATTGAGAGTCTTCTTGATTTTCCCTAAGCTCAGCGCTTGGAGCTCTTGAGATAATTTCCTCAGGGATAATATTGAAATATTGTGTATTAATAAAACGTGCCAGCTCAAAAACTTCGCTTTTATAGAGATCACCTAAAACAGAAAGGGCACCTACGCTATCGCCATAAATAGTGGAGTAACCCACTGCCAATTCAGATTTATTGGAAGTATTCAAAACCATCGATCCCATTGCATTTGAGCGCGCATAAATTAAAGCACCTCGAAGCCGACTTTGAATATTTTCATCCGCGAGCCCAGCTAACTCGGCCTGAAAACTGTCCTTATACACCGTTTTAATTGTTGAATGAATAAATTTTATGGGCATAGTCGTGAGCTTGACTCCGATATTTCGGCATAAATCATAAGCCAAGTCATAGCTTAATGAGCTGGAAAAAAGACCAGGCATAAAGACTGCTTCAATCGTCATTGGGAAAAGATCGCGATTTTTGATAATCTTTAATATTGCCAGGACTAAAGAAGAATCCATGCCGCCAGAAAGTGCAATGGTGAACTTATTGATATTATTTTTTATCGCATAATCGCTTATACCTAAAATTATGGCATCCAGAACTTCTTCGCATTCATTTTCAGTGAGAGATGAAAGTTTAATTGTATCGGGAGTTAATCGAGAAGAAAAAATGGTTCCCCAGCTATTGGCAGTCGTATTTAATTTTCTGGTAAATTCTTTTGCAGGTTGTGTATAGGTAGGAAGTTTAAGGGTTAAAACATCATTTTTAAAAGCTTGGGCCATTGCCACAACTGTTGAGCCATCAACTACGAAACTTCTGCCATCAAAAATAATTTCATCTTCGGCCGCCACTCGATTGACATAGGCAAATGGGGCACTTAGGTATTGAGATATCTCCAAAGCTCGATTAATCCTACTGTCTATTTTTCCTAAGTGGTAGGGACTTGCGCTTAAATTAATGATCAGGTCACATTTTAACTTACTTCCTTCGAGATGATCTTTGAGTTGTTCAACGGGGTCTATTTCGTGAAGATGTGAAAACCACATGTCTTCACAAATGAGAAGGCCAATTGTTTTGTCATTAAATTTAAAGACGGCGGGAATACTTCCTGCTGTAAAATATTTTTTTTCTTCATAAATATCGTAATTGGGAAGCAGCTGCTTGGTATAGATATTGCGTATCTTTTTTCCGGGCTCTAATAAATAGATTACGTTTTCAATCTGAGAGGGAAGACCGAAAGTGTCAAATTGATAGGAAAGACCACCAACAAGTACTGAACAAGCATCGTTTGAAGGCTTGAACTGACGTTCAGACCAAAGAGATAAATCGCTTAAAAAAGCCTGATAATCATCAATAAAGCTTTTTTGCAGAACTAAATCCATTAGGGGATAGCCTGTTAAGAAAAGTTCTGGAAATAAATGCAAACCTGAGAGATTCCCACCCTGGAAGGTTGTAGAAAGATACTTAAAAATAGCTTCGAAATCGCCTATTTCATGATGAGTTTGGTGAAGATTTAATTGCATGAATGCTTCCATTGATCTAAATTTGAAAAACAATAAATTACATTAGAAATTTACCAATTTTTAGCAACGAAGAAAACTGAATAAAATGTCAAAATTTATACAAATTAAAAAACTAGTTATTGGGCCATGTCATTTTGGGAATAAATATTCCAGGGATCAATTATGCTAGGAGTTCTTTTTGTTATTCTTGCTGGTTTTTTATGGGCCATCGACACACTTATTCGTTATCCATTGCTCTTTAGTGGAATTTCAGCAGAGAGAATTGTTTTTACCGAACACTTATTTCTAGTTCTGTTTTTTCTTCCTATGCTGTTTCGGGATCGTCTTGTTATTTGGCAAACAAAAATCTCCTCTATTTTTTATTTTATTATTATAGGTGTTTTTGGTTCGGCCATAGGAACCCTTTGTTTTACAAAGGCCTTTGGAATGATCAATCCTTCACTTGTTATTTTGCTTCAAAAGCTTCAGCCAGTTATTTCCTTTTCTCTTGCGAGCTTGTTTCTTGGCGAAAAGATGAAAAAACCTTTTTTGTGCTGGGCAGGAGTTGCACTTTTAGGAGGGGTATTAATATCTTCTCCCGATATTTTGCCTGGTCTTTCACATTTTGATTTTAAACTGGGCTTTCTTTCACAAACTGCAATGATGGGTTATTTGCTTACAATGGTCGCAGTGGTATCCTGGGGGGCTTCAACCGTTTTTGGTAAAAAACTAACGGCCCAGGGAATCGATGAAGGGCATATCATGGGTGGAAGATTTCTTTTTGGTTTTATTTTTCTAGCGTTTTACTCATATGCCAATAAATCACTAATGCAATTTGACTGGCAGCCTTTAGTTTGGGGTAAAATTCTTTTAATGGTAATACTCTCAGGTCTTTTAGGTATGTATTTTTATTATAAAGGTCTAAAAACAATATCGGCCCGCGTGTGTGCAATTGCCGAAATGTTTTTCCCTTTGAGTGCGGTAACGATTAACTGGATATTTTTGGGAGCAAAACTAACTCCTGTGCAATTGGTTGGAGCGGGGTTGTTAACTTTAGGGTCTGCTGTTATTCAGCTAAAACATTATTAGAAGTAAATTTAAAATATTTGATAAGGAAGTAAGTATGAGCAAAGTAGTATTGCCTACAACAATGGAAGGAAAAACAGTTTTAGTGGCCGGGGCCGCGGGTTTTGTTCCTTCAACTCTCTGTGAATTTTATCTAAATTTAGGGGCCCACGTAATTGGAATTGATAATTTTATCACGGGTTCAAGATCTAATATTGATTTACTTTCAAGTTATAAAAATTTTGAATTTCATCAATACAATATTTACGAGCGTCTCCCAAATTTTAAAGATCAAAAAATAGATTATATTTTTTCAATGGCCAGTCCGGCTTCACCGATTGATTTTGCCATTATTCCCATTGAAATAATGAGAGTTAATTCTGAAGGAACATTAAAGTTACTCGAGCTGGCCAAAGAAAAAAATGCACGCTTTTTAGAAGCTTCAACATCAGAAGTTTATGGTGATCCTGAAATAC
>JAURXW010000236.1 GCA_030654205.1 Bacteriovorax sp. | reverse complement strand
TTGCTCTAAGTGTTCCCATATGACTCTATTTAAATAGGGCGTTTGTGGGATCATATTACTCATTAAAAATGTGGCTTGATTATTTTCTTTGGAATCTGTGCGATCGGCCGAAGGGACTTGGTGCCCTCTGTCAAAACAACTTCCCTTGTATTCGTTTGGATCCACTGCATGCAGAGTAGGAGCAGATTTATTTAGATAAACCTCTAAGTCAGTATCTTGTAAAAATTTGTTAGCTCGCCCTGAATTACCGATTTGATCCGCCTCTAGTTTCCAAGCAACCCAAAATGGTGAGCGACGAATTTTATCATAAGACAAAATATATTGATCTCTTGAAATTATAATTTCGTTATTATTATTTGCAGGGAGCTTAAAAGCTAAGTTTGGATTTCCCTCGAGGGGCGCATTGCCTAGAACAATTTCTATTTTAGCGAATGCTAAGTTTTGAAACGATACAGTGAGAAGAAAAACGAAAATTAAGTATTTATTTTTTGTGCTTTTCATAATCAACGATTCCTTCATGGAGTTATTGTTCAGCCTCTAATTTAGATGAAGGGTTCTATTTTGAATAGCGCTTTTAAGTTAGGATTTCATTATATTCGAATTACATTTTTAGTATGTAAGGAATTGTCAGGCCGATCGTAATTAATAACTGCGGAATGTAAGAAATGAATTGAAGTGAAATTATTTATTTGTTTTTCTGATGAGTGTATTCAATTGTTGAAGTGAACTTAAACATTGGAGACTTTATGAAAATTCAATTTCCAGATCTTCCTTACGCCATAAATTCGTTAGATGAATGTATTGATTCTCAAACAATGGATCTGCATTACAATAAACATCATCGTGGCTATTATGAAAAATTTATTACTGCTATTGAAAAAGTTAACACTGAAGAAATTGAGAATCTCGAACAATTATTTAAAAATATTTCTATATATGAACCCTCTATTAGAAATAATGGTGGGGGATTGTATAACCACAGTTTTTTTTGGAATTGCATGACCCCTGATTATCGCGATTGCACTGGGACACTAAGGGTTGCAATTGAGAAAAAATGGAAAACTATGGCAGGTTTTGAAAAGAGTTTTAGCGATGTGGCTTCAAATCATTTTGCCTCTGGATGGGCATGGTTGATTGTTGATAACAATCGTGAATTACAAATTGTTGAAACCGCAAATCACGACAATCCACTTATGGATGTATGTCCAACGAAAGGTTTCCCAATATTAGTCCTCGATGTTTGGGAGCATGCCTATTACTTGCGCTACAAAAATGAGCGTTCAGCATTTATTAATGCTTGGTGGGATATTGTTAATTGGAAGCATGCAGAAGAAAGATATGCAACACTTTTTAAATAAGAAAGATTCGCTCATTTTTTTTTAGTTTTACTATCTTCGGATTGAGTATCACCTGATTGCCATTGCTCATAACCAAATTCAGTGATTTTTTCGATGGCCTCTTTTACAAGTTAATTGTCTTTAACATTTTGGCCCATAAAAAGTAATCGATGATATTTTCCTTTCGAACTCGAGGTACTATTTTTACCAAAAAAAGATCTGAAAAATTGTGAGCGTCCCATGGTGGCCACGCCAAAAGAATTACTAGAGATTTCACAGGCACAAAAATTACTTATTCCAAATGGAAGCTCTACTCCCGCTCCATTGAGTGCTAACTCTGTAAGTTTGCATGGAGCATGTAAACTTAATCTACTATAAGAAGAATGTTTATTTAGATAAATTATTTTTTCTTTTGTTTTTAAATTTTCTGGCAATTTTTGTTCTAATTTTAAAATCATGGATTCTAGCAATGGCAGATCGATCGGAGTAGGTGAGTGCATAGCAAATTCATAATTTTTTTGAAACTCCTCAACTCCGAGAATTTCATCGTTAGAATATGTTATGCAGTAACAAAAATTAGTTTTTACAAATGCACGCATCGCTTCGAATTTTACTTTATCTTTTTGAATCAAGGCACGGTCTATTAAAACAAGATGTGGTAGTTGATAATTTAGTACGTCTTGCAATTCATTGATATCAGCATATCCACGGGCACAATAACGTTTGTCTGATTTAATCATTTGTCTAATTTTATCGCGGTATTCAGGATCATTTTCAAAATAGACAACTTTGATTGGTTTATGTTTTGAAATTTCAGGATTATTTAATATCCAGGCTTCTATTTTTTTGGGATCTTTGGTTGTGTCTTTGGATATTATTTTACAAAGCAAGCTATTGGCATATTGATAATATCGACCCACTTTATTTTTTTCAATACATTCTAATTTTAAATTTTTAATTTCTAGTTCATCAAATAAGCTATTTTTAATTTCTATTGATTGTCCGGGATTGAGATCAATATTAGCTTCTATCATGCATTGAGTGGGCGAAATCCAGCCGATTCGACCGAAGGTTGTGAATTCTGCCTCTGCCGGAAATGGGACTGGTTTATAGTCAAAGATTTGAGCATCTGGATTTTTACTAGTGAAGAACCATTTAACGAGACTTGCAAAATATTTTGGAGATGGGCTATATCCTCGTCCACGGTAAAGAACTTGACCTGCACCAGCGATTAATAATTCTTTTTTAAATTCTGGGGTAGTGTCGGCCGTAAAAACAATAAAGAGCGTATTTCTTGCAAAAACATGGTTTCTCATTCTATTGATAAATTGGGCAGGAATAAGGGACTTATCATCTCCATTCAAGATGACAATTTCAGGAAGTTCCAAAAGAATATTTTTTTCGCCAGCTTCAATACTTTGCAAATGTCGCAACGGTATTTCGTCTTGAAGTAGAGCATTGCTCACAAACCAAAACAACTCAGGACCCTGGTCGATAACGGTAATTCCCATAGAATAATTTTACCACCTAAAACTCGTTGGGGTCAAATAGGCGATTTTCTTGGGGGCCATATCAGTGATCTTTAGGAGAAAAGGTAACTTGTGCCTCTATAATCTTACAGTTGCCTATTTCTCAGAGGCTTTTTTAGGACGTATGACTAAAACATCACATGGAGAATATTTACTGAGAAAATCGGCCAAAGAGCTAGAAAAAAATCCTTCAACTCCATGTTTTCCACGAGTGGCAACAACCACCATGTCTGCATTTACTTCTTTTAAAAAATCACTAATTTTTTCCTCACGCGAGTGGGAAAAAAAGCAATGGGTTTTAACTTTGTCACTACTTGCCCCAATGTCGCTGCCAAGTTTATTTAAAATACTTATGGTACTTTGTTCTATTTCTGGATATTGGACTTCCGTTGGAAAAATGACTGGTACTATATCAGCATTGTACATATGTATTTCAAAAACATGAACGATGTGTAGAATAGCATCATTAAAGTCTAAACTTTCTTTTAGTGATTTTAATGTATCGAGACTGTTTTGATTAAGATCAGCGCATATAACAATATTTTTCATAAAACCCCCACGGAATTCTTATCATTTAATCCTAGAAAACGCCTTTGGGGAAATTTATTATTATGATTATAATCATTGTTTTAAATTATACTTAGAGTATGTCCTCTGGTTGAAAATGGCATTGAAAATTTTCTTCTTCAAGTTCTAATTGAATAGTTGGATGATGAATTTTAAATTTATTTTTTAACTCAGATGCTATTTTTACAATCTTAGAATTATTAAGTGAATTAATTTTAACTGTAAGATGAACACTTAGTGCCGTCTCGGTTGAGCTCATGGCCCAAATATGAAGGTCGTGAACCTCTTGAACGTCTTCGATATTTTCTAAATATTTTTTTACGGCCAACGGATCAATATTTGCCGGAACAGCATCAAGGGATAAGCGCATTGAGCTTTTGAGTAAATCCCAAGTGCCATAAATTATAATTAAAGAAATAATGACACTCACAATTGGATCAAGCCAGTGCCAAGAAGTGTAGGAAATAATCACACCCGAGATAACGACACCCAGTGATATAAGTGCATCAGCTGCCATATGAATATATGCGCCCTTAATATTTATATCATGATCTTTATCTTTAAAAAATAAGATCGCAGTCAGGGAATTGATAACTATTCCAATACTCGCAATAATTATAACTATATTATATTCAACGATCCCCGGGCTCCATAAACGGTGAAGGGCTTCCCAGATTATAATTCCGACAGCAATCATTAAAAAGATAGCATTAAAAAGTGCTGATAAAATCGAAGATTTTCGAAGGCCAAAAGTAAAATGGCTTGTTGGTTTCCTGCGAGAAAGCCAAAGTGCTCCCCATGCCAGTAACAGGCCAGCGACATCACTTAAGTTATGTCCGGCATCGGCCAATAAGGCCAATGAGTTTGCGAAGTACCCGTAGAGAGCTTCGATAATAACAAAAGTTATATTGAGTGAAATCCCCAAAGCAAAGGCCAAGTTATAATTTTGGGGCGCATTTGCATGTGCATGAGAGTGTGAATGTGAGCAATTATGATGATCGTGCATTTGTTTTATTTCCATTATAAAATTAATTTTTAGGAATTAGGCATTCAAAGATAACTTTATAAGCCTCTTGCTTTTCTCTCGCGGTCATATAGGGATTAACTGTTTTCCAGATGCTAAATTTGTCTTTTAAGGGAAGTTTGCACACACCAACACCGCTTTTAATATAACAGCCAGGATGATAGCTAAGAGTAAAATCCGTTATATGATCGCATGTTTTTTTTTGTTCCACTTGGTTATCACTTATTTTGCAATTGCCTTTTAATAGACATTCATCGACTAAACCTTTTTGCAAACAAACCATGACGGTGTAAATCCACTCGATACCAATATCAGAAAATTCGCCTTTTTGAATATTGCGTTCATAGGCACTGCATGTAGGAAAGGCCAGTTGGGTAAAATAATTAACTCCAACTTCGCTGCATCGATAATTGGATTCCATGCAATGGTAAAACCCACACATAGTATAGGGAAAGCATATTTCTTTTTTAGGTAAATTAGCCGTCATATAATCATCAACCTGGCGAAGACAAGATTGGGGGCCACTGCCACAATCACCAAATTTAGATTCTAGTTTTTTAAGATATGGACCTACGAGCTCAGCTTGCAATTTACTTTTGACAGTTTGAATAGGGTTGTCGGCGAAGGCCCGGGGTCCCGCAAATTGAAGTAAAATAAAAAGTATTTGAAGTATCCATTTTTTCCACATTTCAAAATGATAGCTTCTTTAATCTCTCATTGTCTAATCTCAGTCTAGACTTTATTAAACAATCGTTTAATAAAGAGGTTGACGAATTTACTGAAAAGCCTATATTTAAACAAACGTTTAATAAAGGCTTAAAAGGAAGATAATTATGAATAATGTAATGAGTAAAACTCTTACAGTTATAGTTTTTGCTCTCTCATGGGGAAGTAGTTTTGCCGAGAATGGACTGACAATTGATCAGGCCATTAATGAGGGAATAAAAAATAATCCACAATTAAAAGCATCGGCTGCGTCTTTAGAAGAGGCCCAATGGAAAAAGAAAGAAACATTTGGAGCCTATTTACCAAAGGTGGACTTAGTTGGAACTCATTTTTTTGATTTGAGGTATCAACAAATTCAAATATCCCCAACTTCTGTTTTTAAAAGCACATATCCTGTAACTTCATATGGGGCTCAAGCATCACTTAATTTATTTGATGGAATGAAAACAACTCATTCAAATTCAGCGGCCCAATCAAATATTGAAGCAGCAGAGTTTGAACTTAATCACACAAAAATGGCGACTGAAAATTCAATTCGTCTAAAATATTTTCAAGCTTTAGGAGCGCAAGTTTTAAAAGAAGTCGCAGAAAGCAATGTGAAAACTTTGAGTGACCATTTAAAAAGAGCTCAAGATCTTTTAAGACAAGGAGAGTTTACTAAGGTCGATGTCCTTAAAATTCAGGTTCAATTAGAGCAAGCAATACCTGAAAAATTAGGCGCCGCTGATAATGCTTATCTTGCTCGGAAAAATTTAAGTGAAGCTATGGGGACCGAGGGAGATGAAAGAATTTTAAATGAAGTTCTTCCTGTTCCTCAAGAACATATTGTAAAAAACCTTAATACCCGAGATTCTAAAGCCAGCTCGCTTGCAAGTGGGCGGCTAGATTTAAAAGCACTTTATAAAAGAGTAGAATCTAGTGATGAGCTCTATAAAGCAGGTCAATCTATCTGGATGCCAAAAGTAAACTTGATTGCTGATTATCAATATTATAATAATCGTGATTACTCACTTAGTAATTCCGAAAAATTTAAAGACTCTTATTCTGTTGGAGTTAATTTAATATGGAATCTTTTTGATGGAGGTTCTAGTTATGCAAGATCAGAACAAACTTATTATCAAAAAATACAGCTTGAACAAAAAGCTATAAAAGTGAACTTATCTTCGGCCAACGAAGTAGAATTTTGGAAAAGACGGTATTTAAATAGTGCTATACTTTATTCTGCAAAGCTGCGCTCAGTTGATGCCTCTAAGGAAAGTGTACGTATATATCAAAATGGATTAAAGGCCGGGACGCGTACCAATTCAGATTTACTAGACGCTGAACTTGATTTGGATCGTTCTGAAGCAGGAGTGGTAAAAGCCCAGGTTGATGCAGTCGAAGCTTTACTTAATTTAGAATTAGCAATGGGAAGGAGATTATAATATGCAAAATAAATTTAAAACATTCGGGATTCCAGTCGTTGTCGTTATTTCGGCCATCGCGGCATATTTAGTTTACGACAGTTATTTACATGTGAGCACTGACAACGCACAAATCTCAGCTCACTTTTTGATGATCTCTTCAAGAGTGAACGGAACTATTAGTAAAGTTTTTGTTGAAGATCATCAAAAAGTTAAAGCGGGCGATGTACTTGCTCAAATCGATACTTCCGATTACTCCAATGCAAAAACTGCGGCTTCTGCACAAGTAACATCACTAGAAGCCAGAGTTAATGAGGCGAGAGTTAATTTTAAAAGAGCCCAAGAGCTGATACGTTCCCAGGCCATCAGTAAAGAGCGCTTTGATAAGGCCCATGCTGATATGCTTGATTTAGATGCAAAATTAAAAGCTGCTAAATCTCAAGCGGAGCAAGCTGGATTAAATGAATCGTACACAAAAATTATAGCCCCTAACGATGGAATCATCGCCAGAAAAGCCGTTGAGCCTGGTCAATTTGTCCCTGCAGGACAGCCACTATTTGGATTTGTTGCCGAAAATAAAAGATGGGTATTGGCCAATTTGAAAGAAACTGAATTGGCCGAAGTTCGGTTGGGACAAAAAGTAAAAATACACATTGATGCTCTTCAGGGAAAAAGTTTCGAAGGAAAAGTTGTCAGTATTGCTCCTAGCACAGGGGCCGTCTTTAGCTTACTTCCTCCAGATAATGCCACTGGAAATTTTACAAAAGTAGTTCAAAGAATTCCTGTCAAAATTGAATTAGAGAATTTATCTGAAAGTGATATCGATTCTCTTCAGTTAGGTTTGTCTGCAGTTATTTCAATTATTGTTCATTAAAAATAATAGAGGCCGCTTATGCGCTCAAAATTAATAGTACTCACTGCCGTTCTAGCCTCATTGCTAGAGATTATTGATACATCAATTGTCAACGTTGCCATTCCTTCAATGATGGGAAACTTAGGCGCGACACTCGATGAGATCAGTTGGGTTGTGACTGGATATATTATTGCCAACGCAATTGTACTTCCAATTTCTAGTTGGCTTTCAAAACAATTTGGAAGAAAACTTTATTATACTTCATGTATTGTTTTATTTACTGCGACTTCAGTTGCTTGTGGGCTCTCAACAAGTTTGGGAATGCTTGTTTTTTTTAGAATTCTTCAGGGCCTTGCTGGCGGAGCACTTCTGCCAACTTCACAGTCCTTAATCTTTGAATCTTTTCCAAAAGAAAAAGCTGGTCTTGCCAGTGCTATTTATGGAATGAGCGTCATGGTCGGCCCAACCGTGGGACCAGTATTGGGTGGATATCTTACAGATCATTTTGGCTGGAGAATGATTTTCAATATTAATTTACCAATTGGAATTATCGTCGCGATTCTTTCATTTTTACTTGTAGAAGATGTAGGCTTTGATCCTGCAATCAAACAAACTAAAGCAGAACTTAAAGAAATTAGAAAAAATCAAAAAACACCAATCGATGTTTGGGGACTTGTCTTTTTAATTACTGGTATTGGCTGTTTGCAGTTTGTTCTTGAAAGAGGTCAAGCCGATGAATGGTTTGATTCAAAATTAATTCTGGGTTGTACAATAGCCGCCATCGTTTCTATCGTCGGACTTATTTGGTGGGAGCTTAAAACAAAACATCCAATTTTAGAATTGCGCCACTTTAAAAATAAAAGTTTCACCGGCGGTGTTCTATTAATGAGTGGTGTTGGTGTTGTATTGTACGGACTAATTTTTATCATCCCCGTTTTTGTTTCAACAGTCCAAGGTCTCACGGCAACTCAGACAGGTGCACTTTTTATTCCAGGGGCCTTACTAGCGGCTTTTATTATGCCAATGGTAGGAGCAAGTCTTAGAAAAATTGATGCTCGTGCTCTCATTGCCACAGGAATTATTATTTTAAGTATTGCGGTTTATAAAATTTCCTTTTTCGATAGCTTTACTTCTGTCGATGGAATGTTTGTTCCATTGTTATTTAGAGGAGCGGCACTTGCTTTTTTATTTGTACCTATCAACACGATCGTGCTTTCTCAGTTTTCTGGTAACGAAATAGGTCAAGCAGCAGGGCTTCTCAATTTATGCCGCCAACTTGGAGGCAGTGTTGGGATTGCTTTAATCTCTACTTTTTTTCAGCGGTATCAGGTTCTTTCTTATTCGGTAATGTCGTCTCATATAACCGCACTTGATCATCAAGCGGTCATGTTTTCTCATCAATTACAAATGAGTATGCAGGGAAAAATGGCCGATGCGGTTGGAATGGGAAGTGCGGCCCTCGATTCAATTAAAATAATGACTGGAATGGCGCAGAAACAGGCTTTCATTTTAGGTTATCAAAAAATTGTAAGAATTATAGCTTTTGGATATTTACTCTCTTTAATACCCTTAGTACTTTTAAAGAAAAAAGAAGGTGCTAGTTCTGAACCAGTAATGGATTCTCATTAAGGATTTGCAATGGCGGTAGAAAAAAAATTAGGAAGACCAGCTGAAGTTGATAAAAATAAAATCATTAAAGTGGCGCGAACACTTTTTGCGGAAAATGGTTTTAGTGGTGCTAGCACCAGACAAATTGCCGAAAAAGCTGGTTGTAATGTAGCTATGATTGCTTATTATTTTGGCAGCAAAGAAGGTCTCTTCGATCAAATTTTAGATAATTATTTTAGTGAAATTATTAAAGTTTATTCTCGCTTTGATCAAGAAATGGAAGATGAGACTCTTGCCTTAGAGTTTCCAGAGTTTAAAGATCCCGAAGTTCGCCAATTTTGTAAAGCTCTCTATGAATTTGCAACTTATGCGTATTCTCACCGAGAAATTCATCAAATTATGATCCGCGATGCAATGGCCGGGGGGAAAATGATGTTGAATGCTTTGGCCAAAAATGATTTTGGTGTCGTGCCGCTTATACATAAAAAACTTCGAAAGTTTATTGCCGATAAAAAATTGCCAGCTGATTTAGATATCAATATTGTTGGTTTGACCTTGATAAGCCCTGTTACTTGTTCATGTATCTCTACTCAAGTGGCCACAAAGATTCATGGCTTTGAAAAAATAGATGACGATTTTTTTCACCGTCTTTTTGTCCATCATGTAAAAAATCTCTTTAGAAATTATAAAAATTTATAATTAATTTTAGGATAATGATTATGTTATTAAAAAAAATGGCAACTTTAATTTTAGCTTTGAGCATTAGTTCATGTTCTGGATTAAAAAATCAAAATAATTCATCTCGCTTTTCGCAGAGAGATGACCAGTACTGGGCAAATCTTGTTCAACTTTCCATAGACTCAAAAACTTCTATTTTAAGTATTATCCATACTCAAAACCCAAGTCTTTCAAACCAAATTGTTTCAGATTCCAAAGATCCACTACTGCTATCTTTTTGGGGAAAAAGTTTGAACTTTGATTCAGGTGCAAAAAAGAAAATTCTCGATGATC
>JAURXW010000235.1 GCA_030654205.1 Bacteriovorax sp. | reverse complement strand
TATAGAAACTGGTAAAGATGGCAGACTTTATTCTTTAGCCTATTCTTTTCGATCGGCTAACTTATGCGAGGATCAAGTCTTTATGCTCGGTGGCGAAGCTAGTACTAAAGAAGTTCTTTTTTGCAAAACAGAGAGAGACATTTTAGTAAATTTTCAAGAATCCACTCAGAGACTTGATCCTGATATTTTTACTGGCTGGAATGTTATTGGATTTGATTTTCATTTTTTAGAAAAAAAAGCGAATCAATTCAAATTTCCATTGATTTTAGGACGTGGAAATCGCCCTTTAGAGATGTACCAAAATTCGCGAGGAGACTGGAATCTAAATCTTGAAGGGCGAGTTATTATTGATGGGCCATGGTCCTTAAAAACCAATTTTTTTAGTTTTGAGAGTTATAAATTAAACAATGTGGCCAAAGATGTATTAGGGATCGGAAAAGATATTGATGAGGACGAAGTTCACGATAAATGGGAAGAAATAGAAAGGCGATTTAGAGAAGATAAAATTTCACTGGCAAAATATAATCTAAAAGATGCTCAACTTGTTCTCGATATTTTTGAAAAGACTAAACTTGTAGATTTGCTTTTAAACCGTTCACTCATTTCAGGTTTACTCCTTGAAAGAGTAGGGGGATCAACTGCCTCATTTGATCATTTTTATTTACCTCAATTACATAATTTTGGCTATGTCGCTCCCAATGTTGCAGATATCGAATTTTCGAAACAGGCCGGAGGTGGATTTGTTTTAAATCCAATGGTCGGAGTACACGAAAATATTGTAGTTTTAGACTTTAAGAGTTTATATCCAACAGTTATTGAAACTTTTCTAATTGATCCTCTTTCTCGTGCAGAGCGATTGATTAATCCACTTAAAACCCCAGTCAATTTTCAATTTTCAAGAGATCACCATATTTTGCCTGGGAAAATTACAGAATTATTAGGACGAAGGGCTAAAGCTAAAGTCGAAAATAATAGTAATCTTTCCCAAGCGGTTAAAATATTAATGAATAGTTTTTATGGAGTTATGGGATCTAGTGGATGTCGTTTTTATCAAGAAGATTTACCAGAGGCGATTACGGGAACCGGGCAGTGGCTTTTAAAAACTGTTGTTAGTTTTATTGAAGATTTGGGATTTAGAGTTCTCTATGGTGACACTGATTCTATTTTTGTGGAACTAAAATCAATAAATAATTACGAAGAAGTAGGACAATCATTAGTAAATCAAATTAATAATTTTTTGTTAGAAAAATTACAAAATGATTTTTTAGTTACTTCAAAACTTGAAATTCAGTTTGATAAATTTTTCAAAACATTAATTCTAACTTCTACTCGTGGCGCAGGGGATGGTGCTAAAAAAAGATATGCCGGGCTTATGCTTAAAAAGCTGCAAAATGGGCAGGTAGAAGAAAAAATGGTTTTAACAGGAATGGAATATGTTAGATCGGATTGGAGTATTTTAGCTCGCAATTTTCAATATGAATTAGTCCGAAGAGTGTTTTATGGAGAAAATCTTGAGTCTCATATCGATCAAACGCTTAAAGATCTCGAAGCTAAAAAATTGGATCATTTACTGGTTTTAAGTAAACGCCTGACTAAGCCTGTTGAAGAATATATCAAAAATATCCCACCTCACGCGAGGGCGGCTAAAATATTATTTGAGAAAAAAGGTATTATAACCAAAAAGCCTCAATATGTTATGACGCTAAGAGGGGCCATTCCAATTGAATTACCACATGAAGATATTGATTATGACTATTATATAGATCGTCAATTAGCACCCGTCGCAGATAGCATACTTTCACTTTTTGGACAAAGCTTTGAAAAGTTTCGAGGACCTCAACTTTCACTTTTTTAGTTTTAGGTTTTAAAGTAAAGAACTTTCCGCTAGCATTAGGCTATGAAATCATCTATTCAGTTTATAAAGGTCAGTATTTTAAATTTATATAGGGCCGGTGTTCTTTTTTATAATAAAAAAGGAACAACTCTTGCGTCTTCAGCAAGTTTTTACGCACTGATCACAATCGTTCCATTTGCCTTGCTGATGGTTCGTGGGATTGGTTACTTTTTAGGTAATTTAGATAAGACACAGCGCTATTTATTTTTAATTGGTTCTCAATTTTTTCCAGAAGTGGCCCCCCAGCTTTTAATTCGTTTACAAGTTCTAATCAAGGGACCTTTGTTTGCAGGAACTAATTTTACATTATTAAATTTTATATTTTTAGCCATTTCAACAATTACATTTCTCAATTCAATTTGGATGGGGATATTTTTTATAACGGACGACAAGGGTATACTTTCTCTTTGGAGAATTCTTAAAGGTTTTGTAATAATAGGTATGACACTTGTTATGTTGAGTTTAATTTTTATACTTCCGCCTATTATAATTTACGTTATAAAATTTTTACAGACGAACGCTTTAACTCAGTTCTTCTATGAAAATTTTGATTTTTTGCGACCTGTGATGAATTTTATTCTAAAAATTAATCTCAGAAAATCATATTGGTTAAATTCAAACATATTGCATATTTCGGTTTTAATTGTTTATTTTACGGCCCTTTATCGTTGGCTTTTCTCCTGGAAAATTCAATTACATGAAGCCTTTGTAGCTGCAATGGCTTTTTCGCTTTCTGTCTTTCTTGGTAAGTCTATTTTTTGGGTCTATATTTATTATGTTCGAACTAGTTTAATGAGAAACTATGGCGATTTGTACACCACCGTGATGGGGGTTATCTGGCTTTTTTATCTAATGTGTTTTTTCTTTTATGGAGCTTGTGTCTGTCATATTTATAAAGAAAGAAGGGAGTTGGGGTTAGGAACATGAATATTATTCGTACTATTTTACAAATTTATATTTACGCTTTAATTTTTGATGCAATTTTTAGTTTTTTTCCCGATCTTGAAAGACAAAACTGGAGACGGCAGCTAAAAAAAATATGCGATTACAGCTGTAATCCTATCCGAAGAGTACTGCCTCCAAATTTACCGTTTGATTTTTCCCCCATTCTTGTCATCTTGATCATTAATCTTTTAATGTTTCTTTGGTAAATAAAATACTTTTTTGATCAGAAAAACTTGTCAGGAAAGTAATTTTAATTTTACAATAATTACTGAGATTAAACACCACCTCCCTTCATAGGATTTGATAGGATTTAGATGAACCAAAGCGATCTGAGTTTAGATTTACTATTGCAAGAAACCTTGGCACTGACCGAGTACTTGCGCGTGGCCAATTCACCAAATATTCATAAAGAAGTTATACAGCATTCGTTTTTAGATGATACTGAAATGGATGTTGATTATCTCTACGATCTTGCTGATAGTTTGATTTCTGATATTCCCGAAGAGAGTGAGCCTGATTTCACAACTTCAGAGAATATAGAAGATCTAAATGCTCAAGCAAGAGTTTTTCCTGAAGGTCCTGGTGTTATTTATAAAATTGATAATGGCAGTAGTACGTTTTGCGTGCGTGGTTATTCCGCTTTAAATATTCGACAAGCTTTTAGTGAGCTAGATCAAAGCGATTCTACTAAGCGAATTATTCTCAAATTGGGAGATTCAAGATCACTTGAATCAGTTGAATTTTTTGAAGCCAAAAGTTTCGAGCTGGCGGAATCTATCCGAGAACAAATTATTAATCGCCGCTTTCCTCATCAAGAAGATGCTCTCTGTAATTTAAGCGATCCGGGTTTTAGTTGGTGGATGAATATCGATCAACTTTGTAATGACCGGTTCGAAATATTCTTTCGATCACACGGAATTAATCGTGCAGATAAATATATTCAACTAGGACCAATCGGTGATGGAGCTGTTGCCGCTCTTCGTATGAACCAGGCACGAACTTTACTTCGCAGTTCATTTCCAATAAGTGAATTTTCTTGTGATGATAAGAGTTTTGCAGTAGCCTCTTCAAAACCAGATCATTTAAGTTTTATTTCTTTTAAGAATATTTTTCTCGAGGGTGTGAATCTCACAGAACTTGAGAATTTTCCAGATAACGGCGTGGGACGGACTTTATATTATTACTTTCATGAACTTGCGTTAGTTCGAAAGTTTTGGATTGAAGTCAAAACAAAGCTCGGTTAAAATAGAATAAAACAGGATGTTTTTTCTCTAACGACAGGATGTTTGCTTGGAATTTTCATTTGACCGTTCAAAGGAATCAGCACATTTGCGTAATGGCACTCAAGCTAGTGGGCCCACTGAACAACCGCAAACGACTCAACAGACCCAATCAAGTAATGATGGAGCAGATACTTCAACTATTACGAATGAAAGATTGAGAAAGGCCATTGAGAAAAATCGTGCAAGACAGGCCGAGAGAAATCGGACTCATCCACCTGCCTCCGAAGCTCCTCAATCACAACATACTCAGCAAGCTTCTTTTTTTGATAATCAACAACAACAACAACCGCAGCAACAATACGGATCTTCCACTGTTCAAGAAGAACCAGTGCAACAAGCCCCGCCTAGGCGAGCTCGTGCAGAAGAGCGAACTCATATACCAAATCAAAAAGCGGCCGTAGTTACAAGACGAAGTGTCGCTAGACCTGATGAAGCCGAGTTTACTCCGGTTAAAAGAACTCCTAAAAAAGTTGCTAGTCAAATCAGTTACACTACTTCTAGTAGTCGTAAGAAATCAAAACCATTTGATCCAACTTTAGTGGGATATTTGGTTAAAGGGTGTTGGATATTTTGCGCTGTCATGGTTCTTAGATTGTTATTTGCTCACGGTGGAGTAAGTGATTTTTATTCTCAAAGCTCACTTCATAGTGATCGTTTGACTGAATTAGATAGAATTAAAAAAGAAAATATGCAATTGGTTCGAGAAATCGAACGTATGCAAACTGATACCGCATTTCAAAAAAAATTAGTTAGAGATAATCTTGGCTTTATCGCTGCTGACGAGTTCTTAGTGCTATTTCCGAAATAGAGTTTGAACCAATAAATTTTAATTGATCATTAATTTTTAGTTTTTTACTAAAAGATGCTCCGGACTTAGTTTCCAGAACATATTGAGCATTATAGGTTTCAGTTTTATAAATTGTTGGCGGTTCGGAGTTACCAGGGTGAGCTGGAACATTTTTTTCGATGCCTACAATTTTTAAATCTTTATCTAAGAAAATAATATCTAAGTTAAAATAGGTATCTGGCATCCAGAAACGTCGAGGCCCCATTTCAGTGTTCACAAATAACATTCCCTCATTTATTTTAAAATCTTTTGTTTTTAATCCACTTAGGCCGTGTGTATGTTGTTCTTTCGTGAGAGCAAGGCTCAGGTTAACAGAAGCTCCACTCGGATTTTTTATCTGATAAATCTCATTTCCCCATGCCAAAGGGCAAGACAATGCAAGAGCAAAAACAAGATTTTTAATGAGCTTTGGAGTTGAATGAGTTATAGTTGTCATGATATTTCCCTTGCTTTTGATGAAGAGCATTT
>JAURXW010000232.1 GCA_030654205.1 Bacteriovorax sp. | reverse complement strand
TTATTTCGTTATTTATCCTACGCGCTTTCAGCCGTTTTAATTTTTATCGGTTCAAAAATGCTTCTGGAAGGATTTATAAAAATATCAACCAATTTATCTTTGGCCATAGTTTTGGGCACTATTGCGGTTTCTATGATTGCTTCGATCTTGATACCAGACAAAAAAAGACATTAGATTGATTTAATTAATTTAATAGCGATAGGGTTATCGATTGTTCGCTTGGAACTAATGACCCAATATTCTTCTTTGATATTTGGGAGAGTTCCTATCTTAAAAAGATTTTTTTCTCTCACCAAATTAAGGGCCGCAATATCTGGAAGGGCCGCAAGGCCTGCTCCTTGGCTTGCAAATATTTTCATCAGTGAAGTATCTTGTGTTTCTAATTCTCTTAAGATTTTAATATTTTTAGATTCAAAAAAATAATCAAGATCATGACGAAGCTTCGAATGGTGAGTAGGTAGTATCATTGGAATTCCATTAAGTGATTTAGGGAAATTTTTCCGACAACTTAAATATTGTTTTGGACCATAGATAGAAACAGATGCCTTGACGAAAGATTTACTATTAATACTTTTATCTCGAGAAATATCTCCCGCGTAATTCGAGATGAAACAATCAATATGATGAAGTAGGAGTTCATTTGTAAGTTCTTCTTGAGAGCCTTCAATAATGCTAATAAAACAATTACCAAAAGAACGGGCCCTTTGGGTTATCTCCCACACGATTTGCTTGGGAACGCTATCAAGGGCACCAATGCGTAAAATTGTTTTCGTGGCAAAAGATTTTTCCTGCACAATTTGTAAAAGTTCTTGTCCTAGTAGGCCAATTTCATCTGCATATTTTAAAACAACTTTTCCAGCATCAGTTAAAACGAGCTTTCTATTTTTTCTTTCAAATAATTTAGTTTGTAACTCATCTTCAAGTTGTTTGAGTTGAGCACTTAAAGCAGGTTGTCCTATCAATAATTTTAATGAAGCCTTAGCAATACTTCCTGTGTTAGCGATTTCTCTAAAATATATAAGATGATGATAGTTGAGCCATTTCATTGTTTTTTCCTTTTTTCCTATAATAACCCTTAATTATAAAAAATCATTCGATAAAAACGAAGGATTACATCTTTATTATCAATTTTTATAAAACGATATTTTAAAGGAGAATCATCTTAGGCAAACGAATCCAAGGAGGATACGAATGAAAGAATTAATGAATCAAGATTTAAAGGCCATAACAGAGGCCGAATCAGCGCCAATGATATCGATTTATTTATCTAAAGAAGGCGCACTTGATCTTAAGGCGTTAAATGAGAAGTGGAAAGAGTCATTGAATAAAGCAGAGCATTTTTTACTAAAAGATTACACTAAATCATTTGTGCATTCTTTCATGGAGCCGCTTTGGTTGTCGGATTGTGTGCAAAAATTAGAGCACTTGGACAAAGGGGTTATTGTCTTTTTTAGCTCAACAATTAAAGGATATCTGAGAGTCCAATCATCTATCAATGATTTGGTAATTGTTGCGGATAGTTTTCATATCAAACCCGTATTGAGAATAAAAAACAATGAAAAAGGTTTTTTCTTGATATCGATGAGTGCAAAAGCAATTAATGTTTGGGTCGAAACCAATGGTCATTTATATCGAATGGAAACATTCAGAAATGAAATTGAAGCGGAAGATAATTTAACTAAGAATACTAATAAAGTAACCAAGCAAAGTCCTCGTGAATTTATTGCACAAACCGCCACTGAGATTAATAAATTATTATCGGTTTATAAATTGCCAATAATTTTGGCAGGGGTAAATGAACATCTTGGGCATATGAGAAAATATCTTGATCATTCGATGGTTTTAGCTGAATGCATATCAGGCAATGTCGAACGAGAAAAAGTAGAGGACTTAAGGGGGAGATGTTTTGAACTACTTCAACCTTACTACCACCAAAAAGAAATGGAAGCAGTCGAAGAGCTTAATTTAGCCGTGAAAAAGAATCGCGCTATTACTTACGTTGAAGATATTGCTGTAAGCGCAGTTTATGGGAAAATTAAAAAACTCTTCGTTTTGGAAAATCGTCAACTCTGGGGTGCTGTCAATAAAATTACCGGCGAAGTTTTTATATCTCCACGGAAATCAAATTCTCATGATGACGATATTTTAGATGATATTTGCCAAATGGTTTTAGCTCGAGGTGGTGAAGTAGTTGTTTTAAAAAATAGTGAAAACATAAAAGGGTATATTGCAGCTGCAATTGTTACAGATCGCTCACATTTGTATGACTTTAATCAGTCATATTCTGTGTCGGTTTAAAAACAATCCTCTCCAAAGTAGAGAGGGAAGATACTTCCCCTCTCTACTTTTTTTGTCTTTTAGTTTATAATCGATAGATTAATTGTATGAGGAGATGAAATGTTACCGTTAAAATTAATTACACTATCTCTTCTGCTTATGATTCTTTCCCCTATGGCATCGGCTTCATTTAACTTAAACATCAAGATCGGTCAGTTAGTTGGAAATCGAATTGTTGAAGTGAATAAAACCATTCAAGCCGACTACAACAAAGAAATTATTATTAGTTCTGAAGGCCTAAAAAACAAAATCGTTTTAAATTTAAAAAAATTTACGAACGTATTAGTAAATGGGAACAAAATTAGTCCAATACAAGTCGATATGAAACTAATAAATGATATGAAAACTATTATTGGCAAGCCACAAACTGTTACCTCGTTTTATAACCGCTCTGCTCAATTTGCTGTTCGAACTTCTGGAGTTGCTACTGATGTGGCCGATCTTAATCTTTCGTTAAATTTTGAAGAAAATAATTAGTGAATAATTCTTTTTAAAAAGTTCTCAATTCTATCAAAAACATTTTGACTCATTGGCGATGCCTGGTTTTTACAAATCTTAATCGCCTGACAGTTTTCATCAGAAGCTAACTTGTCCAAAAAATCCATTAAAACTTTATAACCTTTAAAATTCGTTTGATAAATTTCTTTGACTTCTAGGATTTTACCGAGATATGGGCAAGGGGTAAGAATATAACTAATAGTTCCAAGACAAAAATCATCTTGAAAAACACCTATTAATTTAGGACCGAAATTTTGACCTTGAAAATTTTCATGCTTGAGTGCGTACTCGTAAAAAGACAGAGGATATTCTTTTTGATTAAGAATATTATAAGCTTTTTCAAAGTCTTCCTTGACTGTGATTAATCGAATGTCCATATATTCATGCTAATCGCGATTGCAAAATGTGCAATGAAATAAATCCTGACTATTTAATTTTTATCGCCATTCAACTTCGCCTGAACCTAAATGGTAAAGTGCATTTTGAATTTTAACCTCTCCAGGTTGAACCAGACCTTTAACTATTTCAGATCGATCAAGAAGGTCTTTGGCCACACCTTCAACATTGGCCCAACTCTCGACTATTACACCATCTGTTTGGGATAATTCACTGAATCTTTTTAGATGGGGATGAAGATCGGCCACTAATTTATTGAGCCAAGGACTACCAGCATCTCCACCTTTAAGTGTTGATAGAGCGGCTTTAACGGCCCCACAAGATTCATGTCCCATGACCACTATTAAATTGCTGCCCAGGTGACTTACAGCATACTCAATGCTCGCAATTGCAGCTGAATCAAGAGATTGACCAGCGGTACGCACGACAAAAATTTCACCCAGTTTTTGGTCAAAGACAATTTCCGGAGGAACTCTTGAATCACTACAACTTAAAACAATAGCGTAGGGTTTTTGTCCCGAAACTAATTTACTACGATCCGCTTTGCCAATTCCTTTTAAATTAGGATGGTCGGTCGCATAACGAGTATTTCCATTTTTTAAAAGTACTAAGGATTTTTGAGGATTGATTTCACCCTTGAGTCTATGTTCATGGGCTGCTTCCTTACAAGAGACTTGAACAGATAAAAGGCAAATAACAGAAATAAATATTTTTTTTAAATTCATAAGTTTCTCCAATAATTATATTTATTTTATAGTTAAATGGAAAATAATCAATCATTATCAATTAACCTATATCCCACACCTGCTTCAGTTGCGATGAATTCTTGATTGCTACCAGCTATTTTTAATTTTTTTCTTAAGTTACCTAAATAGACTCTTAAGTAATGAATATGCTCAACTGAATTTGGACCCCAAACTTCATTCAAAATCATTCGATGTGTAACAACTTTACCTTTATGCCGTAATAAAACTTTCAAAATATCAAACTCAGTGGCCGTTAATTTAACAAGTTGATTATCGACCTTTACGAGGTGCCCGGCCAAATTCATCTCAATTGATCCACATTTTGAAATAGGTGATTGATCTCCTTGAGAATTATGTCGAAGTGCCACGCGCATACGCACCAATAATTCGGGAATACTAAATGGTTTTGTAATATAATCATCCGCACCACTATCAAGGGCCATTACTTTATCAAGATCACTATCTTGAACAGTTAATACGATTATTGGAGTACTAGACCATTGACGAACTTCAGCAATAACAGTCAGACCATTTTTATCAGGGAGACCCAAATCAAGAAGTATTATTTCAGGTCTTTCTTCAATTATTTTTTGAATCCCTTCTTGGGCAGTTTGAGCTTCAATAATTTGATAATTATTTGCTTCCAAACTAACACGTAGTAGTCTTCGAATAGATAATTCATCATCGATGATTAACACTTTTCTCAATTTAAATTTCTCCTAATTTCACCGGCAACTCTAACCAAGGAAGCTCAATTGTAAAAATAGTACCTTGCTTATCAATTCGATTGTGCGCGTAGATTGTCCCATTATGTGCTTCAACGATTCCTTTGACAATGGACAGACCAAGTCCTACTCCTCCAGTTGGGCTACCTGGAAGTCGATAAAATTTATCAAAAATTAAGGCCAGCTTATCATTGGGTATTCCCAAACCTTCATCTAGTACATTAATGAGAATTTTTTTATATAGTCTTTCAATTTCAACAGTTATGGTGGAGCTATTGTGAGAGTAGGCGATAGCATTGAAAAATAGGTTCATTAAAGCATGTTCCAAAAGACGTTCATCACAACTTAAATATACTTTTGAAGATTTTTCAATAAGCTCAATTTTATGACCTTTAAGTTTAATTTGGGAAATAACTGATTCGATAACATCTGCAACTTCAACCCATTCTTTTTTTAAGGTTAGAAGTCCGGAATTTAATCTATTCATATCCAATATATTTTCAATTACACTATTGAGTCTTTCGCATGAATCAAGCAGTTCCGTGTTCAGAATATTAATTTTTTTTGGATCATTTTGAACATTGGTATCCTGCAAAGCACTTACAGATCCCATAATAGAAGTTAGAGGAATTCTCATTTCATGAGAAATAGAATTTAGTAAAGTCTGATGAAGTTTTTCAGATTCTTGTAAAAGCTTGATGTCCTGTTTTTGTTCTTGAAGCATTAAGTGTTCGATAGCATTTCCAAGCTGAATGCATATGCTGTTGAGTAAGTTTTTTTCCTCAATAGTTAAATTATTTTTTAGTTCTGGGTAAAATAAAATGATGCCTAAAACTTTCCCTGGAACAATTAATGGCATGCTCATGCATCGAGACTCTGAAAGAGTTTGGGTAGACCAGCCAGCTGGCTTTTTATTGTCAAAACTCCAGAGTGCAAGTGCAAATTCTTTACTCGATATATCCCCAGTATTAATTGTTTTTCGACTAATTAAGTTTTTTTCATTTGCAATTAATATTTTGATTGGAGCATTGAAAAGATTTTGTATATTCTTTTCAGCCAGATTACATAAAGCCTGAATGCTCATTGCTGATGAAAAATCTTTTAATAAATCAAAAAGAATATGAGTTTTGTTTTCCCTTAAAATTAAAAGTTTTTCTTTTGTTTTAGTTTTTCGTGCCAGGAAGCCCGATAGAATGCCTATTAGTAAAAAAGCAATAGACATCATCTTGTCTTCGGTTTCAGAAATGTTAAAGGTAAAAACTGGAGGAATAAAAATATAATTCCAAATTAATCCACCAGAAAATGCTGAAAATAAAATTGGACCGAGAGTACTTCTGAAACCTATAACGATAACGGCCATTAAGTATATAAAACCAATCGCCCTGTAGCCTAGAAAAGGATTAAGAAAATAACTAACGAGTGTCACAAATGCTAAAAAGTATAATGTATGAAAATATGGAACTGGTCCATTAGTAAAAGCATCGGCGGAGACTGAGAATATTCTTTTGTTTTTTAATTCTGCTGAATCTTTTTCTTGTCTTATGATATGAATGTCAACAAATTGAGTGTTTTGAATGAGTTTATTTAAAAGTGTTTTAAATGTTCTTCGCTCGGGTCTTCCTAAAATAATTTGGGTAACATTTTTTTCCAGAGCAACACGATTTAGGGCCGCGACTACATCACTATCGTATAACGAAATAAGTTCAGCTCCTAGTTCTTGTGCGAGATTCATGTTTTGTAATAACGTTGATTGATCAAATGGGTTTAAAATAATACCGTTGTCAATATGGATAGCAATCCAAGGAGCTTCGAGACTAAAGGCCATTCTTCTTGCTGATCGAATAAGTTTTGCAGAGTGTGGACTGTGACTAACGGCAACCATAAGTCTTTCGTTGGTATTCCATGGACTTGAAAGTTGCTTAATTGATAAGTGTCCTTGAAGATCATGATCAACTTTTTCAGCAGTAAAGCGCAATGAAATTTCACGCAGAGCTATCAGATAGGCTTCTTTAAAAAAATTTTCTTCAGCTCTTAGTGCTCTATCTCCTAAATAAACTTTTCCATCTTTTAATCGCTTAATTAATTCTTGTGGCGAAATATCAATTAGCTCAACTTGATCGGCTAAGTCCCAAAGTGAGTCGGGCACAGTTTCTCTAACTTGAATCCCTGTGATTTGTTGAACAATGTCTGCACGACTTTCAATGTGCTGGACATTTAATGTTGTATAGACGCTTATACCAGCATCAAGAATTTCAATGACATCTTGATATCTTTTGTTATGTCTTGATCCAGGAGCATTTGTGTGTGCAAGTTCATCAATTAAAACAATATCAGGCCTTATTTCTAAAATTTTATCAATATCAAGCTCAAATATTATTTTATTACGATAGGAAACACTTCTTTGTGGAATGAGTGTTAATCCTTCAAGCATCTTTTCGGTTTCGATTCTTCCGTGGGTTTCGACAACCCCTACAAGTATTTTTTTACCTATGCGATATTGCTCTTGAGCCGCCCCAAGCATGGCATAGGTTTTTCCTACGCCAGGACACATTCCAAAAAAAATTCGAAAAGATCCTTTTTTGTTTTTAATTTCTTCTTTTTTTAATTGCGCAAGAAGCTTATCAGGATCAGGTCTACCTATTTCATTCATAATAAAACCTAAAATTGTTCATCAAGTAGCAGATTTAATTTTAAAACATTAAGACGAGCTTTGCCTAATATTCCGAACTGCCTAGTTTCGGTATTTGCGATAATGGCGTTTTTAAGTTTGGTAATTTGAAATTCATTTAAATGTCGAGCTTCAATAATTCTCATTAACTGTCTATTGGCAGAATCGGGGCTTATATGGGGATCTAACCCTGATCCTGAAGCATATAATAGATCATCATTGGTCTGAATATCTAAATTATTATCAATCGCCCTCTTGGCAATAGTGTCGTGCAAGAGTTTGCTATCTGGACTCAAGTTACTTGCAGCAGAAGCGGATGAATCATAATTTGCGGCAGAAGGACGAGGCCAGAAATATTGTTTTTGATGAAATTCCTGTGCAATAAGTTCTGATCCTATGATTTTACCATTTTTAATTAATAGAGATCCATTAGCTTCATGATTAAATAGTAGTTGTGAAGTAAGTGTAATAAAAACTGGATAAATAATTCCAGTTAGAAAAACAAAAAATATAAATATTTTAAAATTATTAACAAAAATTTTCATTAGACCCATCCAAGAGTTGTAATCACAACATCGATTAATTTAATTCCAATAAAAGGGGCAATAATACCGCCAACTCCATAGACAAAAAGATTCTTTTGCAAAAGCGCTGAAGCTGGAAGTGGTTTATATTTCACTCCACGAAGTGCAAGTGGAATTAGGGCCACTATTATCAATGCATTAAAAATTACGGCACTTAGAATGGCACTTTGTGAAGAAACCAAATGCATAACATTTAATTGTGCCAATGGGCCAAGATTTTGCCCAGGTAAATTGCTAGTTGCATAGAGTGTTGCAAAAAGAGCAGGTAAAATTGCAAAATATTTTGCTACATCGTTTGCGACAGAAAAAGTCGTTAGGGCCCCTCTCGTCATTAAAAGCTGTTTTCCTGTTTCTACTATTTCAATCAACTTTGTAGGATTAGAATCGAGATCAACCATATTGCCAGCTTCTTTAGCTGCTTGAGTTCCTGTATTCATTGCAACCCCTACATCTGCTTGAGCGAGTGCAGGGGCGTCGTTTGTCCCATCTCCAGTCATTGCTACCAAATGTCCTTTGCTTTGCTCTTCTCTGATTCGAGCTAACTTCATTTCAGGAGTGGCCTCAGCAAGAAAGTCATCAACACCAGCTTCAGCGGCTATTGCAGCAGCAGTTAAAGGATTATCTCCAGTTATCATAACTGTTCTGATTCCCATTTTTCTGAGTTCCGCAAATCTTTCACTAATGCCAGGCTTAACAATATCTTTTAGATAAATAACACCTAAGATTGTTTTATCTTCACAAACAACAAGTGGTGTTCCTCCTGCTCGACCAATATCATCTACAATTTCTTGAATGGCCGCAGGGAAAATTCCACCTATAGATTCTATATATTTTTTTACTGAATCTGATGCTCCCTTTCGAATCATTTTAGTTTTGCCATTGTCTGTAATATTTATTCCACTCATTCGCGTTTGTGCTGTGAAGGCGATATATTCAACGGACGATAGCGAAAGATTAATTTCAGGAGCTTTATATTTGTTTTGGGCCAATAAAACAATTGATCGTCCTTCGGGAGTTTCATCGCTCAAAGAAGAAAGTAGAGCAGTTTGAGCTAAGAATAATTCGTTTATTCCTGGCGCAACTCTAAAATCGCTGGCCATTCGATTTCCGATTGTAATCGTTCCTGTTTTATCTAATAAAAGTACATCAATATCACCGGCAGCTTCAACCGCACGCCCCGAAGTTGCAATAACATTTTTTCTAATCAAACGATCCATTCCACTTATACCGATAGCACTCAGTAGACCACCAATGGTTGTTGGAATTAAACATACCAAAAGAGAAATTAAAACAGGCACAGTAATAATGTGGGAAAGATCCTGATGTGCAGAAGCTCCCGAGTAGTCAGCGAAAAATTTAAGTGTGGCCACTGCTAAAATAAAAACGAGTGTCAATCCCGATAGTAAAATACTGAGTGCTATCTCATTAGGTGTTTTTTGTCTTGAAGCACTTTCAACTAATGATATCATCCGATCAAGAAAACTACTTCCAGGATCATTTACAATACGAATTAAAATTCTATCACTAATAACAAGTGTGCCTCCTGTAACTGAACTTCTATCACCTCCACTTTCACGAATTACAGGTGCTGATTCACCGGTGATGGCAGATTCATCCACGCTCGCAATACCTTCTATAACCTCTCCATCACCTGGTATGATGTCACCATTTTCACACACAACCACATTTCCTTTTTTAAGCGAAAGTGCATTAACGATAGTTTCTTGTTTTCCTGTTATTAACCGGGCTTGAGTCTTTGATCTTGCTTTTTTCAAAGTATCGGCCTGAGCTTTTCCACGCCCTTCTGCTATTGCTTCAGAAAAATTAGCAAATAAAACGGTAAACCACAGCCAGAGAGCAATTTGAATTTCAAAAAAAGAATTGTTACCACTAATTCCATTCCTGATTGCAATGAGGGTCGTTACGGATGCACAAATCCAAGTAATAAACATTACAGGATTTTTTAATTGGGTTTTCGGATTCAATTTAATCAATGAATCCTTTAATGCCTGTCTGAAAATATCAGAAGAAATAAAATTATTTTTTTC